>JAAYDK010000033.1 GCA_012729295.1 Spirochaetales bacterium
ATATGGAGGTACGACCACCCGAAATCCCAGCTGTCTGAAGAATGTACTCCAGAACGGAAGTAGTTCGTACATGTTCAATCCCAGCGGAATACCGATTACGTTCTCGAGCTGCATACCGGTTTTCATTATTTCGGCATAGGTGGCAAGTTTTTCCTGTTTGTAATGGTACAAATTCAGAGAGTCGTCGATAAAAGTATTCCCTAACGGACGGTCGCAGCGGTTTCCGCTAATAAATCTTCTACCGTGGTCGAACAGGTTAACGGTAAGACTGCAATGGTTGGTACAGCGATGGCAAAGCGTCGTCGATACAGAATGTGTGAATTGAGAGAGACTGTCCAAGTTCAGTAATGAAGAGGACACACCTGCGTGATTACGTGCGTATAGCGCCGCGCCGTACGCTCCCATAAGCCCTGCGATATCGGGTCTGGTTACCTCGATTCCCAATTCCTGCTCAAAAGCACGCAGTACCGCGTCATTAAGAAACGTTCCTCCCTGAACCACGACATTTTTTCCCAGCTGCTCGGGAGATGCTGTCCTGATAACTTTATACAGAGCATTTTTTACCACACTGATTGATAATCCGGCACTGATGTCCTCGATGGAAGAACCTTCTTTTTGGGCCTGCTTTACCGATGAGTTCATAAACACGGTACACCTGGAGCCGAGATCGACCGGCTTACGGGCAAATAAACCCAGCGCTGCAAACGACTCCATCGAATAGCCCAAAGCCGAGGCAAAGGTCTGTAAGAACGAACCGCATCCCGAAGAGCACGCTTCGTTGAGAAAGATATTGTCTACGGTTTTGTTGTGTATCTTAAAGCATTTGATATCCTGGCCGCCGATGTCGATGACGAAATCGACATCATTCATGAAATATTGGGCGGCAGTAAAATGAGCGATGGTTTCAACCAATGCATGGTCGATTTGGAATGCCTGCTGAATAATCTGCTCACCGTATCCTGTGACGGCACTTGACGCAACGATTGCATCCGGGTGTTGAGTATACAACCGTTCGATGACTGATTTTACGATCGGGACCGGATTACCGCTATTCGATTGATAGCTCGAATCGAGTATTGCACCGTCTTCGTCGATGATAACGCTTTTTACCGTGGTAGATCCTGCATCGATACCGACATAGACTTTCTGCTTTCCTGTTTTAAAGTCAGCTTTTCTGACGCGGGCTCTTTCATGACGTTTTTTAAAATGCTCGTACGAGAGCCTGTCTGTAAATAGCGGAGTAATGGAAGAAAACGAATCGTCGTTACGGTGGGCTTCGAGCGTCTCAATCGCAGAAGGAATATCTATGTCGCTCGTCGCGCAGAACGCAGCTCCTAGTGCGACGTAATAGAGCGAATCGTTCGGGCAAATGCCGGTTAATCCGAGCGTTTTATCGAAGCAGGCCCTCAATTGGGGCAGAAAGGTCAGTGGACCGCCAAGGTAGGCAACTTTCCCCTTAATCGGTCTTCCCTGTGCAAGGCCTGCAATCGTCTGGTTTACCACCGCTCCTAGAATACTTGCTGCAACATCAGCTTTAGCAGCCCCTTGGTTCAACAAGGGCTGGACATCCGATTTTGCGAATACGCCGCATCGGCTTGCAATGGTATAGGTTCGTTCCGCTCTTGAAGCAAGGCTGTCCATCTCATCACCGGAGATTCCGAGTAATGTAGCCATCTGGTCGATAAACGCACCGGTGCCCCCTGCGCATGTCCCATTCATCCGAACTTCCATACCATGGGTGAGAAATAGAATTTTTGCATCTTCCCCGCCTAGTTCGATAATGACATCGGTATCGGGAATCAGTGTATTTGCAGCAATACGCGTAGCATGTACTTCCTGGATGAAAGGGAGTCTGCAGCGATCGGCCATCCCGAGCCCTGCGGAACCGGACACCATGATTGATGCTATCCGGCCATGAAGTACTTCTGTATCGATTCGTTGCAACAATTGCGAGGTCTTCTCAGTGATTTGAGAAAAATGTCGTTCGTAATGAGAAAAAACCGCTTTACCTTCATGATCGATGACGATCCCCTTGATCGTTGTCGACCCGATGTCCAAGCCGATACGCATGTACGGTCCCCCAAACGGTCAGACACTAGCATCCTGGGCTTCGAACTGAGCGTTGTAGAGCTCGGCATAGAAGCCGTTGTTTGCAAGCAGTGTTTTGTGCTCCCCCTGTTCTACCACATCTCCGTCTCGCATGACCAGTATGCTGTCTGCATCTCGGATTGTGGAAAGCCGGTGGGCGATGATAAAACTTGTCCTTCCATGCATCAGGTGCGTAATCGCTTCTTTGACTAAAATTTCTGTCCGCGTATCGACGCTACTGGTTGCTTCATCAAGAATCAGGATACTTGGGTTGGAGAGGAAGGCTCGCGCAATCGTAATCAGTTGTTTCTGACCTTGGGAGATATTGCTCGATTCTTCGTTTATGATCATGTCATATCCTCCTGGAAGCGTCTGGATGACATGATCGATTCGAGCTGCTTTGGCTGCCTCGATGATTTCTTCTTCCGTTGCATCAAGGCGCCCATATCTGATATTGTCGCGAATCGTTCCGTTAAAAAGCCACGTATCTTGTAAAACCATTCCCATGTGGCGTCTTACATCCGAACGACTAAACGATGAGATATCCTGATTGTCGATCCGTATCGTTCCTTTGTCGATATCGTAGAAGCGCATCAAGAGTTTGACGATTGTGGTTTTCCCGGCTCCGGTGGGTCCAACGATGGCAATTCTCTGCCCTTGTTCGATATGGATGCTGAAATCTCGTATAACGGGTTTTTCGGGGATATAGGAAAAGGCGACATGATCAAATGCAACCGATCCGTGAACTTCGTGTAGGGATGCTTCACTATGATCATGTTCCTCCTCAAGCGCAAGAAAATCAAAGACTCGTTCGGCTGCGGCCATCGTAGACTGGAATAGTCCGGTAACCTGTGCTGTTTGACCGATACGCTGGCTAAACGTACGCATATACTGTATGAATGCTTGTATATCGCCTACGGTTATGGCTCCGATAATTGCAAGATACCCGCCAAACAATGCCGCCAATACATATCCGACATCGCCGATACCCATCATGATTGGGCCCATCAAACCAGAGAAGAACTGTGATTTCCAAGCAGAATCATAGAGTTCGCCGTTAATACGTTCGAATTTCTTTTGCATATCGGGTTCTGCATTGAAGGCTTTGATAACATCGTGGCCTCCGTAGGCCTCTTCGATAAGTCCGTTGGATTCTCCGAGCGACTTTTGCTGCGCTACAAAGAGTTTTTGCGTTCGTCTGATAATGCTGGAGCTCAGAATCAATGCAATCGGAAACAACAGTATGGCAACGAGTGTCATGACCAGGCTTATTCTGATCATCATGACGAAGACCCCGATAATCGTTGCCAACGATGCAAGAGACTGGTTCATTCCCTGGCCGAGGTTCTGACTAAGCGTATCGATATCGTTGGTGATTCTCGAAAGAATCTCGCCATGCGTGGTCTGGTCGAACGTCTTCATCGGGAGTCTGTCGATTTTTTCAGAGATGTCGGAACGTAGCGTATAGCTCATCTTTTGCACCACGGTCGACATAATAAAGTTCTGAATAAACATCAGTAGTGAACTGAGCGTGTACAACAGGACAAGCGTGATGAGGATATCGCCTAAAGCTTTGTAGTCGAACGAGCCTTTCTGCTGGATTCTGCCGGTTAATCCGTTGAAAATCGTAGTAGTCGCCGAACCTATCAGCGACGGACCGATGATTGCGAACACAGTACTTGCAATCGTAGCTATGAGAGCGAATATGATTGAAATTTTGTAAGGAGAGAGTTTTTTAAACAATAGTTTTGCAGTCTGTTTTGCGTTTTTAGGCTTTTGCGTTCCGAGCATCATTCTCGGTCCGAATGTCGGACCTCTGCCTTGTGGGAGAACAGGTTTTTGCGTACTCATGCCTCGATCTCCTTTTCGGACAGTTGGGATGCCGCGATTTGCCGGTAAACCGGACAGGTTTTCAATAACTGACGGTGTGTACCGTCACCGACAATCTTGCCGTCTTCCAATACCAAAATCCTGTCGGCGTGTGCAATCGTATTGATTCGCTGTGCAACGATTATGACGGTAGCGTTGTTCATGTGTTCTTTCAATGCGATGCGCAACCTGCGGTCGGTTTGGAAGTCGAGTGCAGAGAAGCTATCGTCGAATACCAACACCGGGGCTTTTTTAGCTATTGCTCTCGCTATGGCGAGCCGCTGGCGCTGTCCGCCCGATACATTAGCGCCTCCTTGCGAGATTGCAGATTCGAAACCTTCGGGCATCTCTGCGATAAATTGGTCTGCCTGTGCAACAGATGCAGCTTGTTGAATCGTTTGGCTTTCCATTTCTGTCCCGAAAGCAATATTCGAAGTAACCGAGCCGGAAAAGAGTACTGCTTTTTGCGGGACATAAGCGATTCTTTCTCTTAACAGAGATGTCGGTATGTTCTTAATGTTCCACCCTTCGACAAGAATCGATCCTTGCGTTGCGTCGTAGAGCCTGACGAGCAGATTACATACAGTCGATTTACCGCTACCGGTACTACCTATAATCGCGGTAACGGTGCCTGGATTAGCAGTGAAGCTAATATCATGCAAAGCTTCCCCCGCAGCTCCGGGATAGGTGAAGCCGACATGGGAAAACTCTACGACGCCCTGTTTTGAAACATCAGTCTTGTGTGAGTTTTGGCTTTCGATGATTGAGGGCTCTTTCTCGAGCACCTCGTTAATTCGATCTCCCGAGACAGCGGCTCGTGGCAGCATGACCGTGAGCATGCTGATCATCAAAAACGACATGAGGATATGCATCCCGTATTGGATGAATGCCATCATATCTCCGACTTGCATCGTGCCTGCTTCGATATGATGCGCTCCGTTCCATAATATCAAGACCACAACCAGGTTCATGACCAACATCATAACCGGCATCATCGCCGACATCGCTCTGTTTACAAATAGTGCGGTCTTCGTTAAGTCGCGATTGGCTGTATCGAATCGTTTTTGCTCATGCCGGTACGTATTGAACGCCCGGATAACCTGAAGACCGCTAAGCCTTTCACGAATGATGAGATTTGTTTTATCTACGAGAGACTGAAGACGTTTAAAACGCGGCATGACCGCAACAAACATAATTGCCACAATCAGGATAATCACCAGTACGCCTACACCGACTACCCAAGCCAGTGCTGTCTGGACACCGAGAATCCTCAGCACTCCTCCGATTGCCATGATAGGGGCGAAAAATACGATTCGCATGAGCATGACCGAAGACATTTGGATTTGCTGTATATCGTTGGTGCTTCGAGTGATGAGCGAAGAAGTGGAAAACGAATCCATTTCCGGCCGAGAAAACGACAGGACTTTTGAAAATATATTTGAACGCAGACTCTTTCCGATTACCGCAGCGGTTTTCGCACTGAAAAACGATACCATGATCGAAGCACCGATAGCGGTAAACGCCACGGCGAGCATTGCCAACCCTGTTCTGAGGATATAAGAAATGCGAATGGCATCGACGTCGATGCCTAATGTACGATATTCGTCGGCTATCGCGAAAACTGCTGCCTGGGTAGCGAGCTCAACGGGAAGACCGGTTAGTTTGGAAAATGCAGCAACAGTAAGTCGTTCGATTTCAGTCGTGTCTTCTATGCTGTCCAATACATAGACTTCGCCGTCGTGTCGATATGAATTGGCAAAGGTTTCTCGCTCGGAAGTGTCGAGCATGGTCAGTATCTGGTTGAATCGCGATGCTCCCGCTTGTTC
This sequence comes from Spirochaetales bacterium, assembly GCA_012729295.1. Lineage (GTDB taxonomy): Bacteria > Spirochaetota > Spirochaetia > Sphaerochaetales > Sphaerochaetaceae > JAAYDK01. The sequence continues at coordinate 5,784 of JAAYDK010000033.1, forward strand.
AAAGACCGCAGACTGAATTCCTTCCTGCTGAATACCGATGTTTACGATACGGGATGTAAAAGAGGGAAGCGCAAGATTGCATACTGCGTTAATCGATAACAGAACGATAACGTAGAGAACAAACAATCGCGATTTCCAGAGATATCGAAGTAACAAACGCATTGGTTGTTCTCCCTAATGATTAAGGTCTTTCATATGTTTTGTTCAAAAGATATTGATGAATCGTAAGCTGGTAAAGGGTTTTGTCCTATAAATAATAAAAAGGCTGTCGCCAGCCTTTTAAATGGAGTGAATCAAATTATTCAACGATGGATATGGCTCCTGACGTTGTTGATATTTCAATAGAGCCGTTTCCATCCCCGAAGGTGTACGACCGTGTGTGGTTTTCGGACGATTCGAAAACTCTACTGGTCAGACTTGTCCTTATAGCTCCGCTGACTGTTTTCAGTTTCAAACGTCCCGAATACTGACGTGGTAGATTGCATTCGATCGCTCCGCTTACCGACTCGACAATAATTTTATCAGCTTTAAGATTTGGCAGCTTGATTCTTCCCGAAACAGTAGAGACCTCAAGCAGGTTTTGTGAATCGGTTTCGATACTGTCGATTTCGATTGCGCCGGAGACCGACTCTATTGCTGCTCTTTGTGCGATAATTTGTTCGCCTTCAATTTTTCCGGAAACCGTTGAAAGACTGACGTTCCCGCTGTCGTCGATATGCTCGAAACGGATTGCTCCCGAAACGGTAGACCATGCAAGTCTGTCTGCAGATATAGGATCAAGAATGTTGACCGATCCCGATACGCTATCCAACACAAGGTCTCCGTTTGCCCAATCGCCAGGGAGCGTGACGGTCAGTTGGGCACTCGAGTTTCCAAACACTCTGAAGAACCAACGATTTTTGTGCTTAATTTTGACACTCAGGTTCCCATGACTTTCGGATACGCTCATGTTGTAGTTTGATTTTCCGTTTCCCGACAAAACCACGCTTCCTTTATCTGGATGTGACGATCGTACGACAGTGATTTGCGGCGCATCTGTTTTTATTTCAACGGTCCCGTCCTTGTCCAGAGAAAGAATCGTCTTTTCATACTTCGATTCAGTTGATCCGGAGGCGATTGCGGTTGAACATATCATCAATGCAATCGCCAACATCAGAAGTAGCCTTTTCATCTTACATCCTCGTGAAACCGCTGATCCCAATCGCGCTCTTTATCGAAAATCTCTTCTTCCATCCCTTCTACTTTCCGTTTCAGGGATTCGAATGTGCTGCGCAAATCTTCTTTCGTAGTCGTAGTGCGTCCGTATGTTCTTTCGCGTCTTCGTTCCTTCTCATAATCATCGCCGTATGTTGTTCCGTATCCGGGTTCCAACGGTAGCAATAATCCCAGCAAGCCATAAATCACCAACCCGGGGAATACCCCCGTTACAAGGATTGCCAGTGCGACAATCACTCTCAGGGTGTCGACCGGAAGGTCGCGCCAGTCGGCAATCCCCTGGCATACGCCAAAAATTTGTCCCTTTCGGGAACGGTACAGTCTCTTAGTAGCCATATCCCCACCTATGTTCCTTACTATTTACCCTTATTGCGGAGAATAATCTCAAGATTTTCAATCCGTCTTTGAAGGTCTCTGATTCCTTGTGCGAGTTCATGATAGAACTCCTCGTTTTCCTTATCGAATTCGTGTTTGTCCTTTCGCTTCCGTTCTTTCGATCTCATTCCCATGGTGATTACCCATGCTGCAAATAAAAAGGGTGTTACGATGGCGATCACCGGGATTATGCTTTGACTGTCCATGATGCCGATACTCCTTGAATGTTATTTGGTAGAGCTCGTGTGCTGCTTGCGCAATGCCTCGAGCTCGGCCTCGATAGCTTCCATCTCCTCAAGGTCGGCGAATCGTTTTTCTACCGGATCGCTCTGGCTGAACATGCCGGCGTTCGCTTCCATCCGGTCGACTTGCTGTTCCATCTGCTCGAAACGGTTCATAGCCTCGCGATCGCTCGCTTTCCGAATGGTCTCGCTAGCTGCCTTCTGTTCGCGAATGCGATTGGCACGTTCGATGATTGCCTGATATTTGTTTTTCAGAGACAGTAGCTTGTCCTCCAGTTTTGAGATATCTTCTTTGCTTTTCGCAATAATCTCTTCATACCTCTGGACGTCATCTGCAAGCTGCTCGAGTTGAGCTGCATGTCTCCGCTTTTCAGCCAACGCCTCACGAGCTAGGTCTTCACGATGTTTGGAAAGTGCTAGTTCGGCACGGTTTTGCCACCGTTCTACCAAAGCTTCGCGTTCTTTCCGCTCACGCTCCTTCGAAGTTCGCTTTGCAATTTTTTCTGCACAAGTTGACTTTAGCTCGATCAACGTATCTTCCATTTCCTGCATCATCAATTTGACCATCTTTTCGGGGTCTTCAGCCTTATCGAGCAGGGAATTGATGTTTGCATTTACAATGTCTAGGAATCGAGAGAATACTCCCATTGTCTGTCCCTCCATCTCCGATTATATTACCGGATTACTTTACCCGATATACTGCAGATACCGTGCCAACATTGCTAATTCTTCTTTGAACGATTCGTAATGTAACTATTTCGCATATAACGATTGATTTACCGACTCTCAGAATTGTATATGTAATGCATTTGACTTGTCAATTTCCATATATCAAGTTCTGTTGCTATGGTAAATATTGCCGTCCGATGGTAAAATACACCTATGGCAGACGAACAAAAGACCGTAATGCAGACCCCGCTCGGGGAATCTGAAGCGTTTCTCGACTTTCAACAGGCGCTGAGTAGGGCGGCAACCGTTGAGCGAAGTGTCCTGGTCGTAGGGGAACGGGGAAGCGGAAAGGAAATTGCCGCTACGCGTCTTCACTACTTATCGAAACGGTGGCAACACAACCTGATTACCGTCAACTGCGCTGCATTACCTCCGTCGCTTATCGAAACCGAATTATTTGGCTATGAAGCAGGAGCGTTCACCGGAGCGACCAAGACACGCAAAGGTCGTTTTGAGGAGGCCGAAGGCGGAACGCTTTTTTTAGATGAAATCGGCCTGATCCCTCTCGAAGTACAAGAGAAGATTCTGAGAGTTGTCGAATACGGAACCTTCGAGCGGGTCGGTTCGTCGAAAACTCACGAAGTAAACGTCCGCATCATCGGGGCGACAAACGCAGATCTTCCAAAGCTCTGTGCCGAAGGAAAGTTCAAGGAAGATCTGCTGGACCGTCTCTCCTTTGAAGTATTGTTTTTACCGCCGCTTAGAAAACGAGGTGACGATATCATTTTGTTGGCAAACTATTTTGCAGCTAAAATGGCTTTGGAATGCCAGTGGAAGGAAATGCCGGTTCTCTCGGAAGGAATAAAGACTAAACTGATGGAGTATGACTGGCCTGGTAACGTCCGGGAACTTAAAAATGTGATCGAGCGGGCAGTATATCGCTCGTCAAATCCAGTTATCGAATCCATCATTCTCGATCCCTTTGAAAATCCGTTCGATCCGATTGACCGTCGCTGTTTAGGAGGGGATGTAGAAAAACCGCAAGAAAACGAAGTTCCCGACTACTTTGAGGCTCCGTTGGACCAGTTTGAAGCAGTACGACAGAAGCTTGATATCTCATTTATTAAAAAAGCATTAGAAACGTGTAAAGGAAATCAGAAAGAAGCAGCTAAAGCGCTCGGTCTCACCTATGATCAGTTTCGAGGACTATATCGAAAGTACCGTGAGAATCTCTCGTAAACAAAGGAGGACGTCCGTTTTCAGCAGACGTCCTCCAAAGAGACTGTACGCGGACGATGTCCGCCATTGCAATGGTTCGTTTAGGCTTCTTCGGGTTTCATGATGATGGCCGCAAGCAGGTAAACCAGACCTGCAGGGTAAAAACCCGTAACGATCAGCGCGATTATCATCCCGACTCGTAACGGCCACACCGCTATTCCGAGCCATTCGGCAATTCCCTGACATACTCCAAACACGAGTCCGTGACGTGAGCGGCGCAATCTGCGGCAAGGTTCTTCACATTCCCACTTGTCGTAGGCTCGTTTATACTCTGTGCGGGCATATTCCTTATATCCGCAATCCCAATGACAATTCATAACTCTACCCAATCCTCATTATTCTTTTTCTTTTGTACTCGATTTAGTGCTTTTTGCGCTTTTTGCCTTTAGGGCGGCAAGTTCGGCTTCAATGGCTTCGTCGCTTTCCATTGTGGCAAACTGCTGCTCGCTGGTGCGCGCTGCAGAACTAAATCTCGCCATCTCCGCATCCGCTTCCATCCGTTCGATCTTTTCCTCGAGTTCGTTGAACTTGCGACATGCGGCCGAGCAGTCGATGCTTCTCAGCGTTTCGACCACCTTTTGTTTTTCTTTCGCGTGATACGCTCGTTCGATTAGCATTCTCTGTTTATCACGGATTTCCTGGCGCTTGGCTTCCAGTTTGGCAATCTGATCCTGCATCGAGGTCACGATTCCTTCCATTTGGGCGAGCTCGGTTTCCAGCAGTTCAACGCGTTTGGTTACACGCGATTTTTCAATTAGGGCTTCACGCGCAAGATCATCACGATTTTTTTCAACAGCCAGTGTTGCACGATGATCCCATCTGCTAAGCGTTGCTTTGACCTGTTTGAGTTCCTGCTCGATGACCGTACGGTTTGCGATTCGTTCTGCAGCCGCAGTCTTGGCATCGATTAATGTCTCCTCAAGTTCGTTGATCATCAAACGTATCATTTTTTCAGGATCTTCAAGCTTATCTAACTTTGCGTTTACGTTGGCGTTGATGATGTTCTTAAATCGTTTAAAAGTCTTCATGTTCTCTCCTTGTTTTCAACTGCAGCCTTTAGTGCAGAATGTCATATTTCTTTTCGTAACTGATATTGCACAAGTCGTGCCAAGTTCATTACATGTTGGACATTTGTTGGAAAAATGAGATAAAAAGGACGTGTTTAATTGAAAATTATGAAAAAATTGGGCTGTTAGGCCAAAATTACAAGACATGGATGGCGAAAAATACCATTGTATCTATCTGGGCACTCAAGTAGAATGGCGCTATGAGTACCTTATATATGGTAGCGACGCCTATCGGTAATCTTGAAGACATCACCTTACGTGCGCTGTCGGTCTTGAGACAAGTCGACGTAATCGCCTGCGAAGACACCAGACATACAAAAATTTTATTGTCTAAATACGATATTAACAAACGTTTGATTGCGTGCCATGCACATAACGAGTCGGTATCTGCTGCAGGTATCGTCAATCTACTCGAATCCGGCGACTCGGTCGCATATGTTTCAGACGCCGGAACTCCGGGGATCAGCGATCCGGGTGCGAAAGTAGTCGACATGGTAACCCGAGCCGGGTTTCCCGTGGTTCCCATTCCCGGAGTATCGGCGATGGCGACATTAGTATCGGTTGCGGGAGTCATTGGTAAAACATATATATTCGAAGGATTTCTCAGTCCGCGTAAAGGGAGACGTAAAACCCGACTAACCGTATTACTCGAGCGGAACGAGGCCATAATTCTGTACGAATCTCCCTATCGGATCGTTAAGCTTCTTGAGGATATTGCGGCACTGGATCCTATGCGGACGGTAATAATCGGACGCGAGATGACCAAAACGTTTGAAGAATTCTTAAGAGGTACGGCAGGAGAGCTCATTCGTATATTACAAGAACGTCCTGCGGTAAAAGGCGAGTGCACGCTTTGCATATGCCCGAAAAACCTCAGCGAGCAAGAAGAGGAAAACGATGAGCCATGATCACGATAGCAAAACTGCACAGCTTACCACCATATACCAGGCTCCGTAAAATCCAACGTTTGTTTCATCAGAACGCCTTAGTTCTTACAACCGGACAATCGGTCGATATCAAATACCTGAAAGATGTTGCCAATATCCTTCAGTTTGAAACTTCACCTCTCATCGATCAATCAATTCGTTTAAAAGCTCTGGCGGTTATTGATGCTCCTATCTGCAGTTGTCAACTTGGATGGATGTGTTTCGATATTTCTGCCCTACTTCAAAACGTGCTTGGAATCGATCAGGCAGATTGGGATTTCGCAGACCCCGATAGCGGGCATTTGGACGCTTCACGACGATTGATGCTGCCGTTTACTGTAATAGTCGATCGGGTCCGCTCTCCGTTTAACATAGGCTCGCTGTTTAGAACAGCTGACTCGTTCGGAGTGTCGAAAATACTAGTCGTACGTCCGGGTGCCGATCCCAATCATCCGCGAGCTCAACGAACTGCTCGCGGATGTACAGAGACGGTAGGCTGGGAACACGTAGAAGCGGATGAAGCTCTTGCGCGGGTTAAAGACGAACCGTTTTTTGCATTGGAAACGGGAGGAGTCGAGTTGAAGAATTTTCAATTTCCCGATAGCGGTACACTCGTCATCGGTTCTGAGGAACTCGGAGTGAGTCCCGAGTTGCTTTCTCGAGCCGATGCATCATTGGGCAGGGTAACGATTCCGATGTCGGGTACTAAGGGTTCGTTGAACGTTTCGGTAGCATTCGGAATCTTGATGCATGCGTGGTTTGCCGCGCATATGCAGCATTCTTCACGTTGACATTGATTACTTTAGGCTCTAACATCTCTTTATGCTCCGCCCAAAAACATTAACTCCAGACGAGAATCACCACCGGATGACCGAGGCTCCGGTAGCCGCCCTTATTGCTAAACTGGCAATCCCTACTATCATATCAATGTTGGTCACATCGTTTTACAACCTGGCCGACACAGCTTTTGTCAGTCAGCTCGGTACTCAGGCCTCGGGTGCGGTAGGGGTAGTCTACTCGCTCATGGCAATTATCCAGGCAATCGGATTTACGCTCGGCATGGGTTCAGGGAATTTTAATTCACGATTATTAGGAGCAAAAGAACGGGAAAAAGCAAATACGGTATTTTCTACCATTTTCTTCAGTGGATTCGGCATCGGTCTAATAATCATGATAGCAGGCTTGGTGTTGCTAGAACCATTCATGCGGCTGTTAGGATCAACCGATACGATTTTGCCGTATGCAATGGATTACGCAGGAGTGATTCTGATCGGCGCTCCGTTGATGATCACATCTTTCGTCATGAATACGAATTTGCGGTCAGAGGGGAATGCGATTCTGGGGATGCGGGGAATTGCAACCGGGGCTTTGCTCAACGTCGCCCTCGACCCCCTGTTTATCTTTGCCTTCGATATGGGAATACGTGGAGCAGCAATCGCAACCGTTATCAGCCAGATGGTCAGCTTCAGTATATTGCTGTATGCATTTGTTGGGAAACAGAGCAATCTCCGGCTTTCTTTGGCTAAAGTACGCATAAAGTGGTGGATTTATAAAGAGGTCATCAGGACAGGTATGCCTGCATTCTATCGTCAGGGAACCGCGAGTCTGGCGGCAATATTTCTCAACGTAAATGCTGCTGTCTTTGGAGATGCCGCGGTAGCGGCCATGGCCATCGTCAATCGAATCATGATGTTCCTCCACTCAGCATTAATCGGTTTCGGACAGGGGTTCCAGCCAGTGGCCGGTTTCAGCTGGGGTGCTAAACGAGTAAACCGATTGTTGGAAGCCTATCGGTTTACTCTCAAGACAGGTATTGTGGTCTTTATTTTCTTGGGGTCGGTAGGTTTTGCCTTCGCTCCTTTGGTCATGCGGCTTTTTATATCCACCGATATCAATGTCGTGCATATTGGTGCTCTAGCCATGCGGCTGCAATGTGCTTTTATGCCGTTTCAAGCGGTAAGTGTGGTTACCAGCATGCTGTTTCAGTCGGTTGGCAAGGCTAAAGACGCTTCGATTACCGCATTGACCCGGCATGGATTGTTTTTTATTCCGCTCGTCATCGTATTACCAAAAATATTCGGACTACTCGGGGTTCAACTCAGCCAGCCTCTTGCCGACCTCGGTACTTTCCTGCTCGCTTTCATACTTGGGAGAAAATTTCTGGCCGAGTTACGAATATTAGCCCAAAGAGAACATGAAAACGTACGATCTTAATTCTGCGGTCTGGAAATCTCATAAAGGCTTTTTAGCCGGTCTTCGATAGCCCTGTTGGCTGTATCGACCGGGAAATGCCCTTTTTGATTACGAATTCCCGAGGGCCGGTCGGTCAGAATCTGCATTCCTTCATCGATACTTTCTACGGGGTAGATATGAAATGCCCCTTTCTCGATAGCATCGATGATTTCATACGGGAGAATTAGGCTTTTAATATTTTGAACCGGTATGATGACACCGGGATGCTGCGAAAGGTTCAATCGTTTGCAGACTTTAAAAAATCCGGTAATTTTTTCGTTGATTCCACCTACCGGCTGGACTTCTCCCATCTGATTTACCGAACCGGTAATCGCTATGTCTTGTCTTACCGGAATTTCGCCAATAGCAGAAAGCAATGCGTACAACTCGCTTGAGGATGCGGAATCTCCATCGACTTCCGCATAGGACTGTTCGAAGGCAATCCCTGAATAAATAGAAAGCGGGAAATTTTTTGCATAGCGTTTTCTGAGATATCCTTCGAGAATAAGCAAGCCCTTGTCATGAATTTCACCTGATAGGCCTGCCTCGTGCTCGATATTTACGATCCCTTCTGTACCGGGAGCTACTGTAGCGCTTATGACGGTCGGAGTTCCGAACGAGGCCGAACCCCTGTCTAATACGGCTAATCCGTTCACGACGCCGACTTTTGATCCGGAAAGAGAGATAATCATCTCTCCGTTGGCAATTTCGTCAGATATACGGCTTTCGGTAAGGCTTGAAACATAATCACGTTCGCTTATGGCCCGTAAAACAGCTTCTTTGTCGATCTGCTGTCTTCCTTCGATGCGAGCCCAATAATCGGCTTCTCTTAATAAATCGGCAATCAGAGAGAGTTGTGTCGTCAGCATGTCGCGAGATTCGGCAAGCAACGCGCTGTATCGTAACAATTCTGCGATACCCGAATTGGTCGGCTTCAATAATTGTTCGTCGTCCGCAATCATGTTCATGAAACCGATGCATCCTGCAATATTTTCCCTTGATGCCGGCATTGTGTAATCAAATTCTGCAGAAACTTTAAAAAGTTTAAGAAAGTCGCCGTCGTGATCACAAAAAGCATCATACGACGAGTCGCTGCCGATCATGAGAACCTTCAGCAATAACGGGACGCTTTCGGGACGAATACCAGCGGTGTGGATGCCGTACGCTGCCGAGTTTTGAATAACCAGTGCCGAAGTAGTCAAAAACCGTTTAAACGCTTCCCATAATCCTTCTTGATTGAGCATCTCTTCGGCACTGATTACCAGATATCCTCCCGCAGCTTCTAAAATCGAACCTGCATGGATTGAAAGGAATGGAAGATACGTTTCGTCTCTTGGCTGACCCGGTGGCAAATCAAGCGACCCGAACAGATTTGCAAACGTCGGGTGCCCTTCGAATATCAAAGGCCGTTGTGTCGTATGGGAATGGTCTACCAGCAGATTAACTCCATAACGAAGGAAAAACCGGTGGTTTCTCAGCGAAGACGGATCCCAATGGCTAAAGGTCTTTACGTGTTCGACGATATCGAGGCCGACACGTTTAAGATGGGCAATCACCTCAGCATCTGGAAATCGGCTAGCAATCTTTTCCAATGCCGAATCGCAATATTTCTTTAGCCAAGCAGGCTCTAGCGATCCAGAATCGGACTGTTGGGCAATCAAAGCATCGGTTAAGCTTGTGATGAAGGTCTTCATAACATTCAGAAACTGACGTCCGTCTCCTGGCATGAACGTCAAGGCTACCGGTGCATCGGGTTTGGAAAAATTGTGTACATAGGCAATATCCCGCAGCTGCGAACAGTCATTTCGATAACTGGCAGTAGCTAATTTGATCGCAGTAGTTCTTCCCGTTCCCGGGTCACCGCTTACAAATATGTTGTAGCCTTTTGATGCAATCGAAAGTCCCATTTCAAGCGCGCGCATAGCTCTCGGTTGTCCGACTATGCCGGGGCGTTCGGGTATCAATCCGGAAGTCTCAACGATTGATTCAGGGTATATAAAACGAGCTTCATCAGCTGAAAGCTCTTTGCGTACGAAACTTAAATCTGCCATGCGCATCACTATAGGTGGTGGAATAATTGCTGTCAATACTTTACAATAAGCTCATGAAAATAGAAGAAATCGTTCAATATCTACGTACGCTCCTTCAAACCGATGTTTTTAAAGAAGCCGATTCGTCAATGAACGGTCTGCAAGTCGGCCGTCCTCAAAAACAAGTATCAAAGATGTGTTTTGCAGTCGATGCTTCCTTGCAGACGTTCAAGGCGGCAGCCGAACGGCATGCAGATGCCCTTTTCGTCCACCACGGCCTATTCTGGGGCGAACCGCTGGCGGTAACGAAATCCCATTATTATCGGCTTACATATCTCATCGAGCACGATATTGCATTACTAGCAGCTCACTTGCCCCTTGATGCCCATCCGACGGTTGGAAACAATGCGGTGATGGCCAAACGGCTCGGTATCGTCGATCTAGAACCGTTCGGGATGTACCACGGTCTTGCTATCGGTTATAAAGGGATGCTTCCCAAGGCGATGACTGCAGAAGAGATTTGTACGATACTTGAAATTTCTCCGGAAACGGGATTGCGCATTCTTCCCTTTGGTCCTACGCTCATCAAATCTGTCGGAATTGTTTCAGGGGGTGCTGCGTTTGAAGTATTGCAGGCGGTCGACCAAGAGCTTGATTGCTACATCACCGGAGAATCGGGTCATTCGGTCTATGCGCAATGCTTCGAGGCGGGCATCACGATGATCTGCGGCGGCCATTATGCTACCGAAGTATTCGGACCTCGTCAGCTGGCACAAACGGTTGCAGAGGAACTCGGCATACAAACCGAATTTCTTGCCCTGCCGACCGCTCTATAGTATGATGGTCGACACTATGAGTGAGAAATCCCTTTTACGACGGTCAATTCCGTTTCTATTGACGATCTTCATCGTGGTTGCAGACCAATTGAGCAAGGCATGGATTGTTGCCAATGTTCCGCAAGGAACCATGTATGCCAGCTATTTGAATGATTTTATCAGTATATGGCATGTGCGCAATCAGGCTATCGGATTCAGTATCGGAGCCGGCTTGCCGATGGTCGCCAAAATACTGCTGTTCATCGTGCTTCCTTTGGGTATTTTAACCTTTATGGTGATATTTCTTTTACGAACCAAAGAGCTGACAGGCTTGCAGCACTGGTTATCGGCTGCTTTAGTCGGCGGTGGATTGGGAAATATCATCGATAGGATATTTAGAGAAGACTGGGTGGTTGATTTTGTCAGCTTGCGAATCTACGGATTATTCGGGCTGGAACGTTGGCCCACCTTTAACGTTGCCGATAGTACCGTCGTGGTTGCAGGGATTGCGCTGATGCTGACTGTCTTATTCGGCGGCCGTTCCCGAGAGAAGCAGAAACAGAGTGCCGACGGTACTGATTGAGAGGAGTGTTTCGATGAATAAAAAAGTAAATACGGCGATTTTTATCTTAGTCGCTTCGATAGTGAACATCATCGTCATGATTGTTCTCTTTTTGCTGTGTTTGGTGCTAATCAGCCGATTTGTCAATCCCGAGAGCTCGTTGATGCCGATGTGGTTTATCCTGATGTTCCTCGTGTCCATCGGAGGTAGCTTTTTAGTGTATTCTCTGCTGATCAAATGGATAACTAAGAAATACGATCTCGAAAAATATCTGCATCCGATTTTTACACCCCGGAGAAAGAAACCCTTCGGAGATGGACGCGACTAACTATGATACTCAGTACCCCGCTGCAGCCGATCGAGCAATTATCGCGGTGTTCCTGGTTTCCGTTTTCGGATGAACCAGTATTGCAGGGGTCGTGGTATCTGCCAAAAATATCTGGACCTACATTCTTGTTTCCAGAAGACGCCCCCGATGGCAAATGGCACATTTTCGTCCACAGCTGGCTGGGGATCCATCATTACATTTCAAATTCCGGTATCGTATGGGAACCCTCCCGACTCATGCAAATTCGGGGTACTAGTCCTTATATCTTCAAAGACAAGGGCACCTATTATCTCGTATACGAGCGTCACGGAGGACGAATACCGTTTGTCGAGCGTCGCGGGGGCCGACACCGTTCGGCATTCGTAACTGCCAGCCATGTCGAAATCACAAGTTCCAACGACCTGGTCGTCTGGAGCGATCCGCGTACGATATTGGACTCTCATGCGATAGTGCAGTCGTTGGATCTGCCGGAAGATATCGTATTGTCTTCACCCCGCATCGTCCCGATCGACGGAAACTACAGGCTCTATTTCGGTGCGATGTTCGTAAGAATGCAGGATAGTAAAGAGCGTTCGACGCGTTTTATGTATAGTGCACGAGCCTCCGATTTGGACGGACCGTTCGTAATCGAGTCTCATGACGCACTTGTGGAAGGACTTCCAAATGATCCCTGGAGGAGCCTTGCATCAGGTAATTTCTCCGTTGTCAAAGGAGAATCGAGTTATGTTGCGATTCAAAACGGGTACTACTGGGACAGAGTTCGCAGGCATACGGCAAGTGCGCTGGTCCTCGTTGCTTCAAACGATGGCAAAACATGGAAGATGGTCAATAATAATCCGATCCTCGTTCCGGCTGAAACAGGGTGGGCGTCGAAGTATCTGCGATCCTGCGATATCCGCTATAAGAGCGACGAAGCGTGCTGGTATTGCTATTTCTCTGCAACAGGGATTACGAAATATGGGTTTGAACGCGAATCGATCGGTTTGCTTATCGGCAAAGACCCCACATTGAGAAAAACATTACCCCAATAAATCAGGCCTCTTCCACTCCCACGGCAATAATGGTCTTTCCCGATTTACTAACGCTCTTGCGTTCTTCGCGGTTACGTCTTCTCAGCTGTTTGGCAGTCAGCAATTCTATTTGATCCAAAGGTTTTCCACTCAGAAATTGGATGATGGCCGATTCGGTTTCTTCACTGCCATCGGCAGCGGGAAAATTTACAAATCCGTGTACGGTCTGTGTACATTCTAAATAACGTACCGGAGTATCGGCTGATTTGAGTGCTTCGGCATACAGTTTACCGTCGTCAAGCAGGGGGTCGTATTCGGCAGTAATGATAAGAGTCGGAGGTAGTCGAGAGTGATCTTTTGACAACAAAGGTGAGAAATTCGGATGCAGGATATCTTTTGGTTCCTTCTGATAACTCTTGATGTAAAAGATCATTTCTTTCAGCGTTAGGGTCGGACTGTCTTTGAAATCGGAATAGGACTGGGTACGCATCCTTCCGTCCGTTACTGGATAGATCAGTATCTGGCCTGCGATGCGAGGGCCTCTTCTGTCTCTTGCAAGGCGGCTTACTACTGCGGCAAGATTGCCTCCTGCACTGTCTCCCATGACGAATATGCGTTCCGGGTCGACTTTCCAATAACGAGATCCCTGGGCTGCCCACAACAAAGTGTTGTAGCAATCTTCTACCGCGGTTGGGAATTTATGCTGCGGGGCTAGTCGATAATCGACTGATAGAACTGCTGCGTTCGTGATTGAAGCGAGTCTGGAACAAAAAAATCCATATAGGTCCATATTCCCATATACCCAACCGCCGCCGTGGTAAAAAATGATGAGGGGACGGAGGTTGGAAACTTGCCTCATGGCCCTTCCTCGGTGTTCGTAGAAATAACCGGTGACGGCTCCTTCTTCAACGGGGATGATGAACGTTGTAGTCTCGACCTGTTTTGCCGGCTTTTTTAACAGTTTCCTTGTTATCCAATTGTTTGGGATCGAGATTTTATTAAT
>JAAYDK010000329.1 GCA_012729295.1 Spirochaetales bacterium
ATTCGGAAGGCTGGAAAGGAATCGGAATCGTTGGGTTCGGTACATTCTTTAAGAACAGCTTCGTCATCTGCATCATAAGCTGTATCGCAAATGCAGTATTCTGCTCACTTACTGCATTTGCATTCGCCAGATTGAAGTTTATCGGAAAAAAACTCTGGTTTGCGATCATGATGACGACACTGATGCTACCGTCGCATGTTACTACGATTCCCCGCTACATCATCTTCCGTTCGTTCGGCTGGATTAATACATTCTTGCCGATCATCATTCCAAAATTTTTCGCCACCGATGCGTTCTTTATTTTCTTACTGGTCCAGTTCATCCGTTCGTTGCCGAAGGACATGGACGAGGCTGCAAAGATCGACGGATGCGGAAAATTCGGCATCTATAGCCGCATCATCATGCCGCTGTCGGTACCGGCTTTGATTACTACCATATTGTTTACATTTTTATGGACGTGGGATGATTTTTTCAACCAGCTGCTCTATCTCACAAGTCCGACCAAGTATACGGTACCCATGGGTCTGAGGCTGTTCTTGGATTCTTCGGGCATGTCGCTGTGGGGACCCATGTTTGCCATGTCGGTCCTTTCACTCGTACCGGCATTTACTCTATTTTTTTCACTCCAGAAGTATTTTGTGAAGGGAATCGCCACTACTGGAATCAAGGGATAAGCATATCCCATTATCTAAGGAGGTTCGGTATGAAAAAAATTCTCATGATTGTGATGCTTCTGATAACAAGCATCTCGATGGTATCGGCCCAGGCCGTTACCGAAGCCAAGCCGGCTGAGCCGGTTACCCTGCGCTGGGCGTATTGGGGAAGCGGCGTGCGCATCACCATAAGTCAGGAAGCCATCGACCTGTTCCAGCAGCGCAATCCCGGAATCTTGGTTAGCCCTGAAGTATCCGGGGGAACGGGCGACCATTTCGTCAAAGTCGACACACAACTCGCCGGCGGCAACGGTCCGGACATCATCCAGGTAGGAGGAAACATCCCTGATTATGCTGCGGTGTTGCTTCCGCTGGAACCGTATTCGGGCAATCTGCTGAATACTGCAGTCATCGATCCGAGTGCGTTAGCATCGGGAACCATCGGCGGCAAGCTCGTGGGAATCTCGACAGGGGTAAACATGCCGGCGCTGGTCGTCAACAAGTCGATGATCGAACGAGCAGGGCTTGCGTTACCCAAAACATCGATAACCTATCCCGAGTTCCGCGACTATCTGATTCAGCTGAAAGCCAAGCTTCCCGCAGGTGTCTATCCGATGCAGGACATCGGCTCTTTGCCGAGCAATTCGACTCCGTTCGGGTATTGGACACGCTTCAACGGGACTCCGCTGTATAACGCAGCGACAAAATCGACTTCGGTAAAGGCCGCCGATGCTCAGAAGTATCTCGAACTGTTTAAAGACTATCGAGACAACGGTCTGGTTCCTCCACCCGATATTGCTGCGAATTATGCCGAGACCAACGCCGATACTTCAGCACTGATTGCCGGCAAGGTCGCCATTTCATTCTTGTGGACGAACCAACTGGGTAACTATCAGGCTGCAACCAAGGACGAACTGATGTTCATCGAATTCCCGGGAGCTGCGGCAACCAAGGCTCTATGGCAGCAGCCGAGCCAGTTCTACACGGTGAACAAAGATTCCAAGCACCCCGACGAAGCGGTGAAGTTCATCAACTTCTTAGTCAACGATCCTGATGCTGCAAAGATTCTGGGCAGCAACCGCGGATCTTCTGCATCTGCCACAGCCCGCGCTTCGGGTGCTACTTCTCCTGCCGACCAGAA
>JAAYDK010000330.1 GCA_012729295.1 Spirochaetales bacterium
CGTAAGAACGAGACATAATCATATTTTACGCCTTTATCGATAATTTTTCCCGGTCTGTCGGAACGTCTAATTCCTTTACTAGCCACCATCTTCTCAAGATCTTTCAATCCTGAATTTTCCCCGACGGGAATCGCCATCGCTTTAGATATCTTTAGTCCATTATATTCTGGAGGGTTGTGGCTTGCGGTAATCTGGACCGATCCGCCTGCTTTCAGATGTACTGTTGCGAAATAGACCATAGGGGTAGTGGCAAGACCGATATTCCAGACATCGCACCCCGCATCGGTAATACCGCGAGTGAGCGATTCGAACATTTCTTCGCTTGAGACGCGTACATCGCGTCCGACTACGATATGGTCGCACTGAAGTAATTCCGGAAGATGGAAACCTACCGAGTATGCTAATTCCGGAGTAATGTCCTTTCCGTAGATGCCTCTGATATCATACGCCTTAAACGCTCCCATGTCGGCCCCCCTCTAGTGCCAGCATAAATTTTTTGGAATCGATTAATTCAAAAAAATACGTAGTTCCGTCCTTCAATACCACACGATGTACAAGCGATCTGAACAGCCGATCGAAAGAATTTACCTGGTTAATTTGGTTCGAGGCGATATGCCCGGCAGCACAATCGGATGCTTTCGTTTTCAATACGGCGGTTACCGATTCGACGTCATCAGCGCTGAACGAGCGTTCATATTTGACAAACGGAGCATCTTTTTTTCGTGGTTTAATCGGGAAACCGAAGATTTCAGGTTTTCGCTCGAAATCTTCAAAATGGAACATATCGCCTACCATAAACAGGAATACGCCGAACTCGCGCACCGTGCCGTCGTTGCACGCGAACCAGGTACTGTAGGTTCTAAATCCGATTGAACCGCCATGCCTAGCTTCTAAATCGCTCAGGAACCGAGTTGCTTCGTCATCCATCGCCTATCCTCTTGTCTATCTTTTTATTATTTTATCATATATACTCCAGCGGTGAAAGGCAATCGGAAAGACAATGGATGACTACATACGTAAAGATTTTGGGAAATTATTGAAGCGCAATGCATTACAGATGCGCAGATTGATGAAACCCACAGACACCGAAGTGATGCGTGTGTACGACATGAACCTTTTCGAGATCCCGGTTACCGTCGATGTATACGGTGCATATGTTCGGATTACCGATTACAGCAACCATGGCTTGGAGCAGTATGAGATCGATGAAATATGTGATGTCAGCGCTCGCATGCTCTACGTAGAACCTCATAAGGTAATCTATCATGAAAGGAAAAAGCGGCAGGGCAGGCAGCAGCACGACCTACAGAGCGAGCAATCGGTAACATGTATAGTCAGAGAGAGCGGACTTTCATTTACGGTAGATCTGACAAAACGTATCGATACCGGCTTGTTTCTTGATCATGTCGAAACGCGCAGACTAATCAGGAATATGGCTTTTGGCTGCGATGTTCTGAATCTGTTTTCATATACGGGAGCTTTTTCGGTGTATGCAGCATCCGGAGGGGCAAAAAGCGTAACTTCGGTTGACTTGTCGGTTACTTACAGCGAATGGTGCCGTCAGAATCTGGTATTGAACGGATTTATGGGGGATCAGTTTTCCTGTGTTTCACAAGACGCGTTAAAATTTCTGCTGGATGCGGTGCGTGATCGAAAGAAATATCATTTGATAATTCTAGATCCTCCAAGTTTTTCAAACAGCAGGAAAACGGATTGTAATTTCGACGTGCAACGCGACCACGTCAAATTTATAAGGATTATTAATACATTATTACACGAAAATGGGATGCTGCTTTTTTCAACGAATCTCGGCACGTTTGAATTTGAAGCACATCAAATTAATGGATATGAGATACGAGAAATTTCCAGAGCGGTCGCGGCAGCTGGATTCTCAAAGAAAAGACATTCTCTAAGGAGTTGGATGTTGGAAAAAAGACAGGATGTAGAAATACCGGCACAGGATTTGGAACCGGTAACCCTGACAGAAGAGCTGTCAGGTGAAGCGAAAGAGCATGAAGTGCAGATCGCAAAAGAAGAAGTCGGCATAGTTGCCGAAGAAGAATTAGACGATCAGGAAGTAAGCGAAGACGATCCGCTCGTACTAAGTTGGGACGAAGAGAGCGATGTTGATGAAGAAGATGCCGAGATGTTGACGTTGAACGAAGAGGCCGAGACAGAATCGAGTACCAAAACAAAACGTAAAGACGATGAAAATTCGGCGCAGCGAAGATTCGATCGAAGACACGACTCGGAAGGAGGAGCTGAAAGACCTCGCAGAACTGAACGGGAAAGCAGGCCTCGTAGCGATTTTTCTCGTCCGAGAAGGGACGACGATAAAAGAAGTTCGGAAGATAGACGTTTTGATCGCGATAGACCTCCCCGCAGATTTGATGATCGCAGAGATTCGGGACGTCGATTTGACGACAACCGAGAACGAAGACCTGCCGCTGATGGGGATCGCAGGCGCTATGGTGAACAACAGCGTTACGATAGGGAATCGCCTTCGAGGCGCTTTGCAGACGACCGCCGGCCGCCAAGATCCTTTGATGACCGTACGAGACGCAATTATGAAGACGATCGTCCGAAAAGGAATTATGAAGACGACCGAACGCCTAGGCGATTTGACGGAGATCGACCACCGAGGCGATTTGACGATGACCGTCCACGAAGGCAATTCGACGACGACAGACCGAGAAAGCGTTTCGAAGACGACCGGCCAGCCCGACGTTTTGACGACCGCCGGCCGCCAAGATCCTTTGATGACCGTCCGAGACGCAGTTATGAAGACGACCGAACGCCTAGGCGATTTGACGGAGATCGACCGCCGAGACGCTTCAGCGACGATCGTCCACAAAGACGATTTGACGACGAACGCCCAAAACGGCGTTTCGACGATGATCGGCCTGTTAGACGTTTTGAAGACAGCCGTCCACCAAGACGATTTGATGAAGACCGTCCGCGAAGAAGAGACGATGACGAACGTCCAAGTCGACGCTTTGACGAAGATCGACCGCCGAGACGCTTCAACGACGATCGTCCGCCAAGACGTTTTGATTCAGATAGAAAACCTGCCGAGCGTGACGGTGAGCAGGGACTTCGGAGAAGCGAACGGAAAAGCGGTCCCAAGCTATACGGATTCGATCAATTCAAACCGACGAGAACTCGTGGTGAAGATGAACGTCCGTTCTGGCTTGAAGATGAAAAGCCAAGTAAGAAAGATTCCGATTAATTGATTTAGCGCCAAAGCCGCCATGTCGAGATGGCGGCCGGCATCTAATTGATACCTAAAAAATCTACAGGATTCGAGTACGCAAACCGTTCTATAGTTTCGTCTGGAAATGGCGAAGTTTCAAAAATCCTCAAATAATTCGCATACGATTCAACCTTGGATAAATTAACCGAAAAATCGCTGCCGAACATTGAACGTGTCAGTATGCGTTCCCGTACATATTCGTCGTCCAGCTTTTCGAGATACTCGTACAGCTGTTGATAAAAGAGCGGATCGGTACCGGTAAAAGAAACGTCGGCATAGACATGCTCGTAGGTGCTCATAAACTCAATAATTTGCCCAAACCATGGATCATTGGTAATCGTATTGTCTAGCAATGCCTTCAATGGCGGTTTTGCCAACGGATTATACTGTTTCCCGTAGTGTGCAAAATCAATATATAAATCAGGATATTTGGCTAAAACAGGTTTCCAGCTGGCTGGAGATGTATACTGTTGAGCAAGTTTTGCAGTTACTCCTCTGAAGCCTTGATCGTCGCAATGAGTGGTTATTGGAATCTTATGAATGCTGCAGAATCGATATATCGTCTCGATTTTCTCTAATTTTTTTGTATCGTCTGCAGGCCATGGATCGGTACCTAATGGTGGATATAACTTAACACCCCAGAACAAACGTCTGTCTGTACTATCTGGAATTCGATCCGAGGCCGACCGATCTGTTCTGATGTAGGTATCCAGTAATTCTTCAATGAATGCTGTTTCATGTGCTTCGCTATTAATTCCCAAAAAAGGAAAGAATCTCAATAATCCAGCCGGCCTGAGTTCGTAATATTGATGAATAGCCTTAATCGTATCGTCAAGATATGCAATGATTTTTTCCCAGCGTCTTTGAGCGTAATATGCTTTTCCCCATTCGTTCGATGCGCGCGAGAAATCCATAACCAGCGGTACGAGCGCATAATAATCATACCTCTGGTTGCGGAAATGGAAAGCCCCGTCTCTGATATAGGGAAGGTCGGGGTACATGATGTTGGCAAGTCGTTTGCCTTTGTGTTCTTCTTCTGGATGCAAGATGTTGCCACACAGATCGTCTTCGATTAATTCAAACATCTGTGCTATCGACCGTTCGAACACGCTGAACATGTTCAAGATCGTAACAAGACCCTGTTGACTTCGATTGGCAGGAGTCAGCAGATAACCGGGTGATAACGCACCGCTAACTACAAACTCCGAAAATCCGCTAGCAATAGAATCGACAAGCGAAACAAAATCGGGATGGTTGAGATTCATCGCATGCATGTGCGCGTCAAAGAAATAACGAGCCATGGTTTTTGCCCTATGATTTATCGATCATTTTTTTGCAGTTTCTTACTCCAAGAATCTTTAAGCGTAGCGGTACGATTGAATACGGGATGTTTTTTCGAATGGTCTTTCGAATCGGGTGTAAAATACCCGTTTCGAATAAACTGTAGATAATCTCCAGAATGCGTATCGAGCAGAGCCGGTTCTCCCTTTGCTTCTGGTATGACTACTAAGGATTCGGGATTCAGGTCATCAAGGTAATTTCCTGTTGCAACTCCAGGATTCTCGACTAAGAACAGTTTATCGTAAAGCCTGACTTCACAATCTATTGCATGTCGGGCACTTACCCAATGGCTCGTTCCCTTTACTTTTCTACCGTCTTCGGTCATACCGCCTTTTGATTCGGGATCGTATGTACAGCGGATCTCGAGGATGTTCCCGTCAGCATCTTTTTCAATTCCCGTACAAGTTATGTAGTATGCATGCTTCAGCCTTACTTCATTACCGATGTACAGGCGATGATATCCTTTGACCGGTACTTCCATGAAGTCTTCACGTTCGATATAGAGTTCGCGTGAAAAAGGAATCTTCCTCTGCCCGGCAGCAGGATTTTCAGGATTATTGTCTGCCAGAAGCCATTCGACTTGATCTTCAGGATAATTGGTAATGACGACCTTAACTGGATCGAGCACTGCCATCATTCTTGTAGCGCGCTTGTTAAGATCTTCACGTACGCAGAATTCGAGCAAATTATAATCGACAATGCTTTCCACCTTTGCAACACCGACTCTATTTACGAAATCTTTTATTGATTCGGGACTATAGCCACGGCGTCGAAGGCCGCATAGGGTAGGCATGCGCGGATCGTCCCACCCACCTACGATCTTGCTTTTTACCAGATTTAGCAGTTTTCGCTTGCTCAATACGAAGTGAGTGATGTTAAGTCGTGCGAATTCGTACTGGCGAGGAGCATGGTCGATACCGTCGATACTCGTCGCCCAATCGTAGGCGGGACGATGATCTTCGAATTCAAGTGTGCAGAACGAGTGGGTGATTCCCTCGATTGCATCACTGATCGGGTGAGTAAAATCATACATCGGATAGATGCACCACTTATCGCCGGTTCTCGGATGAGAAGCGAACTTAATCCTGTAGAGTGCTGGGTCGCGCATATTGATATTCGGACTTGCCATGTCGAGCTTTGCACGCAGTACGAGAGATCCTTCGGGATGCTTTCCCTGACGCATTTCAGCGAACAGCTTGAGATTCTCCTCAATTGGGCGGTTTCGGTCGGGACTCTCGCGTCCCGGTTCGGTAAGGGTCCCTCGATATTCTCGAACCTGTTCGGCAGATAGACTGTCGACATAGGCCATCCCCTGTTTGATGAGGTTTACGGCTATCGCATGCAGCTGGTCGTAATAGTCTGAAGCATGGTATTCATAATCGCCCCAATCGAAACCGAGCCATCTGATGTCGGTCTTTATCGAATCTATATATTCCTGATCCTCTTTTTCGGGATTTGTATCGTCCATCCTGAGGTGGCAGCGCCCTCCATATTTTTCCGCCATTCCAAAGTCGATACAGATAGCCTTTGCATGACCGATATGGAGGTATCCATTCGGTTCAGGTGGAAAACGGGTGACAATCTGGCCGTTTGGAACTCTGTTTGCCGCCAAATCATCTTCAATGA
>JAAYDK010000331.1 GCA_012729295.1 Spirochaetales bacterium
GCCGCTTATCGTATTCCCTGTGAATGTCGCACCCGAGTACAGATTAACAAGACATACTCCTCCTGCAAGATAATCGGTGCTATTTGTGGTTATTTGGTTATCGGAGAACGAGCCTGTAGATTGAATTCCGGAGATAAAGATTCCGCCACCCCTCCCCTGACTGCTTTCAATGGTCGATATCGAGTTCCCGGTTGCTTCGTTAGTATTACATTGTCCGTCCACGGTTCCGACATAGAGACCTCCTCCCGATCCCCATATCGTACTGCTGACAATCTCATTCGATTCGAAGGTGTTGCCGTTGCATGAGCCGGATTCTTTAATTTGTCCAATACTTGCCCCACCACCTCTTTCAGCAGCCGTATTACTGGTGAACGTGTTGCCCGATACAGCACCATATAGATAATCGACGTAAAGACCACCGCCAGCTTTGGTAGTCGTGTTACCGCTAAAGGTGTTTCCGAAAACCCCACCATCGTACACATACTCGATATAGACACCACCGCCGGTCAGTTGGATGGTATCGACCACGGTAGCAACGTTGTTTTGCACAATATTATTGGCAAATACAGATCCATTTACCGTATCGTACCCCGTTGTTACCGCAGCATTGCCAAGGTATCTAATATATACGGCGACTCCCTCATTCGCAGTAATAGTATTGTTTGCTATTGAAGCTCCCGCTATCATCGTATCGACCTGAATTCCGCCTCCCTGTGTGCCCAATCCATAAGAACCGAAGCGTTGGTTACCCGTTATGGTATTATGATGAATCGAACCACCGTCCATAGTATCGATCACGATTGCTCCGATAGGGCCATTGTTAAGGAATCTATTTTCCCACACTTCGGCATCCTGAGAGGTGTTGGAAACTTGTAATCCGGTTTGATTGTCTTCAATCAGGTTGTCCCACACGATTCCCCGCAAGTCATTAATTTTAATACCGACTGAATCGGCGCCGCGGATTTCATTGCTACTGATTTTCGCCAGCTCTGTTGTCTTGCCGATTTGAATATTCTGATATCCGTTATTCTCAAGTACATTTTCACGTATCTCACCATCAAAATAATCGATTTCAATACCAGATTCGGCACAATTCTTAATGAGTGAATTTTTAATAATTCCTACGTAGGGAATTTTATCAGAATAATCTTCATTCCATTTGTCGCTAAAATAGATACCCCGATCAACGAGCGGAGCATTCTCAACGACGACATCGGTAATATCGATATCTATGCTGATTTGATCAGCCCATGTATCGACATCATAACTGTTATAAATAGCCGGCTTTCCGAATACGGTTCCCAATACCGTGAGGTTTTCCAATGCGGTATCGGGATCTAGTTCCACAGATCCTTCGATAATCGTCGATGCTGTTCCCGATCCGGTAAGAGTCAGCCCTTCGCGAACTTTAATAGATTCGGTATAAGTCCCGGCTGGTATGGTTAACGTAGATCCTGTCGAGGCGTCTATCAATTGCTGCAGTGTCTTGCGTATAGAGACGGTTTTTTCCATACTTGCCGAATACCCTCTTGGATCGGTAGCTGTTACACTAACCGTAAAGGAGGAACCAGCGGGCACTTCGGTATATTCATGAGTAACGACCGAGCCATAACCAGCATCTCCCGGTTCGAGTTTGTACAGAGGACTCCCATCGCCGAAATCCCATGAGAATTCGATTTTTCCATAGAGGAAAGCCCCGCTGGGAACTACGGTAAAGGTAACTGTAGTAGGAACCGTATCGGAACTAGCTGAAGCAAAGACTTGAATCGTGAAAGCAGCAGGATCGGGATCGTCAGCGACATCTTCGGGCTCGGGGAATAGTTCATCAGGATCTTCGAGATTGAAAAACTCGGGTAACGTACTCGTATCTACCAAAACCTCCTGTAGTTTGTCATTATTTACCGTTGAATCCCATGTATCAATTAAATCCTGAAAGCGTTGGTTCAGATCGTCCATGAACAAATCGTAAGCTTCTCCAACAAGAGTTTCATCGTAGAGGTGTTCCCATAACTCTTCATCTCCCCAATTGAATTCAGGGAATTCCCATGAGGATATGTCGACATTCGGGACTTTGTATGTACCGCCTGGTAATACTCCCTGTAAAGAATCGGTATTGACGTTTGCCGGTGTTTCTGTTCGAGTGGGAGTTTCTGAAACCTTGACGTTTCCATCGTTGATATCGAAAAAAGTAGTCGTGGTATCGGTAGCGGCTCCGACAATTCCGATGATTTTTTCACCGGTGGAAACATCTTTGAATCCAGTGATTCCTCCTAAGGCTATACCTACATATTTATTGTATTTGGTAACGCTCTTGAATGCAGGTGGAATATCTTTTTCGTCGACAGCAAGATTAACCACTCCGTCGGTGAAGGTTATCATTGCATTAGCATTCTCTACCACGGTGTAGGCTGTTTTGGCTTTGGTCACCCACCCTACGGCATGTGCTCCCGTGGTGGTTGCGGCAGCCGTCGTTCCTGCCGTGAAGGCCCCTAGCGGAGTAGCCAATGCCAACGTAGCGTTGATATTACCGGCAGTATCCCGCACTGTCTCAAGATATTCGATTTCCTTTTCATATTCTTCGTAATCTACGATATCGACTTGTGTACCGAGCTGGTTCGCTGTCTGCTGCATGATGTAATGCAGTTTCTTCATCCCCACTCCGGTTCTTTTGGAAATATCGTTTAGATCAAACGTTACCGGATTTTCATAATCCAGCATGAGTTCGATCAGGCGTCTGGCATACCAGGTATCGCCTTCCTCAGCACGGGAAGACTGGCTCATCGCTTTTCTTTGTTCATCGGGGAATTGGTCATAATATGCATATAGTGCCGAATCGAGCGTCGTTCCTATTTCTTCAAGGTCTTTGCAGATAGCA
>JAAYDK010000332.1 GCA_012729295.1 Spirochaetales bacterium
GACGGAACCGGTGTCCGCGATTATGTACATGTCACAGATCTAGCCGATGCGCATGTGAAGGCTGCCGATTACCTTATGAGTAAAAAGGGTAATTTAATTGTAAACCTTGGAAGCGAGCATGGTCTGAGTGTATTGCAGATAATCGAAGCTGCGAGAAAGATAACCGGAAGACCAATTCCTTCGGAGATTGTTGCAAGACGTCCGGGCGATCCTGCCAAGCTTGTTGCTTCTTCAAAAAAAGCCAAGGCTACACTTAACTGGAGCCCTCGATTCAGCTCTTTAGAATCGATTATCGAAACTACTTGGAAAGTCTACCACAGCTCTGTTTTAAAAAGCGGACGCGTCTTGTAAAACGTATTGACAGAACCTAAAGAATCGATTAGATTTCCATGTGTTCGTACCGAGAGCACGAGCATTCCCCTGTAGCTCAGTCGGTAGAGCAGGTGGCTGTTAACCACCCTGTCGGCGGTTCAAGTCCGTCCGGGGGAGCAAGAAAAAGGGAGATAATTCTTTTAATAAAAAGATTTTATCTCCCTTATTTTTTTCTCTACGTCCCCAAATATATCTTCAAAGTCTGTCAAGCAGCTTGGTCACAGGCAGAGCAGATGAAAGATCCATACCGTTTCAGGTACAAAATTGGTAGGTACATAAGGTACTATCCCAGCACAAGTCTGGGAAGTGGACAACCACATGAAAGCTGCTGCTTTAATCATTGTTCTTTCGTACTTATTCGTAGTTTGCATAAAGAAAGACCGAATTTTTTACAATCTTTTTAGTTTAATTCTTCATTTATTTCCCATACACTAGAAATAACCTTATCCTAATTGGGAGAGTAACCATGAATAAAAGATTGATCACCGTCATATGTATCGTTGGTCTTATTACCTGTTATCTTCCTGGTGCTAATCTATTGGAGCTCTCAGTTAGGGAAACGATTGCTGCTACGGGAGCACAGATCGATGCCGGAAACAGAATATTCCTAGGCCGGAGTGCAGGCAATGTGGTAATAGCCTATCAGGGGGCAGACGGAAAAACGTACTTGTCTCGTTCCCCGGATAATCGCACATGGTCTTCGTCGCTACTAGAAGGCATTCCGCATGGGGCTTATCTACAAGGTTTGGCTGCTGCAGGTTCGCAAGTGGTTGTGGGTTATGCCATATTAGGGCAGATATTTACTATTTCAAGTATTGATGAGGGGTTGAATTTTTCTGTTCCTGTTGCAGTAACACCTCCTCAACAAAACGCCTCGATACAAGATATGGCGATAGACGAACGAGGCGTTATCCATATCATGTTCCACCGACATAACTCGTATTGGGATTATAATTATGCCCGATCTGAAGACACCGGGAAAAGCTACCGTACTTCACTCGATTTCACCGGGTACACAGATTCGAATTCTACCGGGTATTCCGGGTGTGTCCAGGCCGCACACGGTAATCTTTACACGCTGTATCAGGACAACAACGATGCCTTTGCCGTAAAACTAGGGGTCTCGAAGGATAGCGGAGAATCGTGGACTATCACACGTCTCGGCCCTTCCTCGGGTGGGAGATTATCGCTTGCAGCCAATCCACAAGATCCCGATTTGCTCTATATCGCAGCATTCAATATCGATGGTCTTACTATTATTAAAATTACGGAAGCTACTTCATCGTCACCAAAATTTTCACCTGTGTATGGTGATGGAAATCTTGTTCCTCATGAACAAGCGGTAGTTTCAATCCACATCGCAATTGCACAAGATCAGACCTTGACAGTGATATATTTACATCCGGTTACCGGTTCTTATTCTCTTCTTAGTAGCCATGACGGCGGCAATTCATGGGAAAAAAGCCTACTCTCGACAAACCAGACTCCTACAAATTTCCTGTGGAATGCCGAACTGCTACCGGTTGCTGACGAATTTCTCTTTGCTCGATCTGATGGACGCGGGAATATCATCGTGCACGGTCCTGAGATCGGAGCAAAGAAAGTACAGGTGTATACTCCCGATCCAGATGGATTTATCGAACTGCAAAGCATGTCTGAACCATTCGGTATTGCGATGACACTTGAAATGCCGATGATATTATTCTCGATTCCGCAGAGCGGTATGTATGATATTACCCATCTAGATCAAGAAACGATTCCGCTGTATTTCGCGCTCTACGATCCGGAACAAAGTCTCGATATCATACTCGCCGAGAATTATGACGGCTCTACGGTATCTGACAACCTTCGTTACAACTTGAATGAGGGCATTCTTTATCTGCTTGCATTGATAATTCTTGATGATACGGATCTGGGTCAGACATCCCGATTCTCAATTACGAACCTCGAAAAAGAAGCAACAGCTATCGAACAATACAAATCATCTGCACCTATGCTACTAGGTAACGAACATCATGTAGCTGCAGGGATGTTTAATTCTTTTGTGATCAGTTCGTCGGGGCAGGTATTCGCCACAGGATTAAATTCCTGGGGACAGTTTGCAGACGGGAGTACCGAGTACAAGAAAACCTTTAGCCCTCTGGTTTCGAATATGAATGATGTAGTAAGCGGACATGGTCATACCCTCTATATCAGCAACGACAGGATACTCTATGCTTCGGGAAGAAATGTCGATGGCCAGATCGGCGACGGAACAAAACAGGATCGGTTGTCCCTATTCAAGCTTGCAGACGATGTTGTCAGTGCAGCTGCGGGCTATGGCCATACACTTTTTGTAAAAACTGATGGAAGCGTATGGGCGCTAGGGGCGAATAATCGTGGACAACTTGGTGATGGAACCACGATCGCAAAAACCCAACCTGTTAAGATTTTCGATGGTGCTCATGCTGTGTTTTCAAATAACCGGAACAGTTCGTTCATCCTTGCATCGGATGGATCCTTATACGGTTTTGGCGACAACGACGAAGGCCAATTAGGATTAGGCCAGCAATCACCAATACTCTTACCCTCCTATTTAACTGATCATGTGGCGTATGTTGCTGGCGGAAGTTCCCACACTTTGTTATTACTCCAGGACGGATCAGTAATGGCTTCGGGCAGAAACGTACAAGGCCAATTAGGAACAGGCAACACGGAGACCAGCTATAAATTTACCAAAGTTGCCGAACGAGTGAAGGATATTACAGTATGTGACCATTCCAGCTTTCTGTTGATGGAGAACGGTATGGTGAGAGCTTCCGGCAGTAATAAGTATGGTGAATTCGGAACGGATTCGACAAAGACACTACCGATGTCGACACAATTCGTACTTGTCTTCGAAGATGCTGCAGATATATCTGGTGGCAAGAGTCATGTCGTCGTGCTGAAAAAAGACGGTACCATCTGGACTACAGGTTTGAACGATAACTACCAGTTGGGGGATACTTCTCAAGGTTTCAGAACGAAATGGAGGACTGTTTTTGATCTTTAAAGCGTGTATGACTACTTGAAACAAATTTTCTCTCTGGGTATCAAGTAACGTCAAGCTAGCGAACATAAGATTCCGTATCTGCATAAATTCCCAATTAACTGAATTGCTTAAGCTTCTATTTTGAATATTCCCATTATCACTTCGGGAATTAATACTAGGTTCGGTTGAAAATGCGACGATACATTTAAAACTGTTTCTTCCCTTTATATATATGGTATGATTTTCTCATGGTTTTATATAACACGTCATTCATCGGGCCAGATAACAGGTTGCACCATGAGGATATCAGAATAGACGGATCAAGAATTGTCGGTATAGAAGCTTCGATTGTCCCACATTCTGATGAGCGCTGCATCGATAGCCGTGGGTATCTGATAATTCCTGCATTAGCCGACAGTCATGTACATTCCCCCGACACGCTTATGAAAGGATTGTTTCACAGCATACCCATGACTGAATGGTGTAACGATTCGTATCAGGGGCGTCTTCAGCAACGTTTGTTTGATTTTATCGATACGTCAGTCGGAAGCGATACGTTCGAAACCTTAGTACTCTATGAATACCTACAGTATATTCGCCATGGAGTAGGTTTTATCGTGGAAACGGGTCAAGCAGACGATTCGTCCTACGTATTGCAACAGTGCGCAAAGCATATAGGATTAAAAGCAATCATCGACTGGTATGATAAAATCCCGGATATAAAAACCGGTAATCCAAACATCGCTATCGGTATGCACCTACCCGAAGAGGAAAATCTCACCGAAGAATTGTTGAAACAAACCGTTGCATTACACAAAAGCTACAAATCGATGCCCTTGATGACTCATTGCCTGGAAAACTCTTGGAGACTGAACGAAATTCGAAGGAAATTTGGGAAATCGACAGTCGAATTGATGGCCGAACATACATTATTAGGAGCAAATACCCTGTTATTCCACTGTATACAGATTTCCGATAAAGATATCAAATTGATTGCACATTCAGGGGCTTCCGCGGTATGTTGCCCGGTATCTACGATGCGTACCGGAGAAAGCGTAATGCCATTAGCCAAGATGCTTGCCCATGGGATAAACGTAGCAATCGGTACCGATTTTCTTGACCATGACATCTGGGAATGCATGCGTTTTGCCTACACGCTCATGTGTTCTACTACAGAAATTCAAAACCTCCCTGCGTTCGTGTTTGCCACAGCTAGCCGCAACGCTGCCAAATTTGCACAAAGAGCGGGATATGAAGGGGAAATCGCAGTTGGGAAACCTGCCGATCTATGCTTTATAGAACATACTCTAGACCTTGACCCGCTGATAGACAACGACGATTTCTCTACTGTCTTACATAATCTAATCGTCTCAGGCAGCAAGCATCTCGTACGGCATCTTCTGATTAACGGCACGTTCATACTGTACGATGGCTGTTGTACTACGCTTGACGAGCAGGCGATTACCGCGAGATATAAAGATATACTGCACTCTCTCGGTTTTTAAGGTTGCACAGCGGTATGACACATTCATCTATCACTCACTTTATAGCCAATTTGAGTTGAACGATTGAATCTAGGTCAATAAGCTGCTTTTGAGTATGTACGTTCATCGTTATCGATATATAGCTTTTTGCACTGTCTTGCTGTAAGGTATTTGCAAGAATTTCTTCATCAATCGTGAGCATGGACACTTTATCCCGATATCGCTGGGGTAAATAACACGTAACCTTGAAAAATCCTTCCCACACAGAAATCCAGCATATAGTTTTAGATTTTTTCACCGCTTTCCCCAGCCAGGCTCGCACATCCTTGTAATAGTGCCAGGTAACGGTGACATCATATCTAGAAAGAGATTGAACGAACAAGGCATAGGTCTCGTTCAACGCTCCCAAAGCACGTTGCAGTTCATAATCAATCGAATGGATGTGCTCGCCTTTTAATAATTGTAGTGGCTTTTCGATATTCATAGTACATTAGTATATCAATATTTTTGCCTGATACAAAATAATTATTCATCTTTTCTTGATCCGGGGAATCGCACTATGATATGTAGAGTCAGGATAATTACAGATTCCGATACGATGCATATAAGTTCAATCAGGTTATAAAAATCAGTACCCAGCTGCCTATGGGTTCAATTTTCTACAATATTTGTTATACTGTGTCCTTGTATGATAAGAAGGAATAACAATGTCAGCATCTTTATCTGAAACTTGGAACATCGAAAAAGCCGATAACCTCTATCGCGTCCAAGATTGGGGAAACGGATACTTTCACATTGCTGAAGACGGCACCGTCCACGTCCGTCTGAAGGGGCGGAGTAACAATTCCTCAATCAGTCTCATGGAAATCGCCAAAGGACTGCAAGAGCGTGGCCTTAAGTTACCCGTACTTCTTCGGTTTAGCGATATCCTAGACGACCGAATTCAATACATTAACGAAAGTTTTTCCCAAGCGATTGCCGAATGCGGTTTCAAAGGCTCGTACCGAGGAGTATTTCCGATTAAAGTCAATCAGCAACAACAGGTAATCGAGGAGATCTGCCTTTTTGGAAAGCAATACCATCACGGTCTGGAGACAGGCAGCAAAGCCGAATTGATTGCAGCCCTAGCCTACATCGATGACCCCGAAGCATATGTGGTCTGCAATGGTTATAAAGACGAAGAATACATCGATCTTGCTCTTCGCGGCATTGCCTTGGGAATACAAACGATTATCGTTATCGAAATGCCAGGGGAAGTCCCGGCTATTATCGAGCGAAGCAGAGAGTTGAAAATCAAACCGAAGGTCGGCATCAGGATGAAACCTTCCACGATTGCAAGCGGACATTGGACAAATTCTGGAGGGGATCGCAGTTCCTTCGGGCTAAACGCATCGCAAATCATCCAAGTCGTCGATTTGCTTAGATCAGAAGGCATGCTCGACTGTTTACGTATGCTTCATTATCATCTGGGTTCTCAAATTCCGAATATTCATGATATTCGTGTCGGAGCTACCGAAGCAACGCGCGTGTATGCCGGACTGGTCCAGGAGGGAGCTCCGATGGGACTGCTCGACATAGGCGGGGGATTGGCAGTAGACTACGATGGCAGCAACACCAATACCGGAAGCAGCCGAAATTATTCGATGAAAGAGTACTGCGTCGACGTGGTCGAAGAAGTGATGAATATCTGCAACGAGGCCGGCATTCCACATCCGACTATCGTCAGTGAGTCGGGACGTGCCCTTGTTGCATACTATTCGGTTTTACTGATCAATATTCTCGATACCAATGTGTTTTGTCCGGAACCGAATAAAGATCCGATACCCGAACATCTGCTACCGGTTCTCGACAACATGCTCTATGTAAAAAAGACATTGAACAGTAAAAATACACAAGAGTGTCTGAACGACCTAAAGTATTACCGGGAAGAAATCAGAAATAAATTCTTGTACGGGAAGGTAAATATACGGGAACGTGCGATTGCGGAACACCTGTATTGGTCGATTTTAGCCGAGATTTCTCTATTAGCCGGACAGCAAAACTATATTCCTCAGGAATTGAAAAATCTCGAACACCAGCTTTCTGATATCTATTACGGGAATTTTAGTCTGTTCCAATCGCTACCCGATGTTTGGGCAATCGACCAATACAGGTGTTCCGCAATCGCACGTTCCCGTATATTTACCTTCCCGTACAAGAATTTATTTCTGATTTCTTCCCGGTA
>JAAYDK010000333.1 GCA_012729295.1 Spirochaetales bacterium
CACTCCTGGGCTTACAGCCAGAGGTTTCTTACCAATGTGTTATGGCCGACCTATGATATAGATTTTCAGACTCCGAAGCGAGCGATCGCATCGTTCGGAGGCCCTCATTGGAACATCAATCTGTCTCGCGATAAAATCCTATGGGGGAACGGACATTCGGGTAATTTCATCATCGACGATCACGTAGATTACCAGGAATACTTCCGATTTAATGCATTTTCCGACAATTTCAAATATGAGTGGCTGAACGTATTTTTCGAGACGAATTCTTCTACCGCTGAGACAGCCAGTGCCGATGATGAATTCAGAATGCTCATGGCTCACAGATTGGAATTCAGAATTCTCGAACGGGTAACCTTTGCAGTATCTGAAAACATCATGTACCGGAATAACGTGTTCAGCTTCAGATACCTGAATCCTGCATTCGTCTATCATAATTTAAATATTACCGAGATGTTTAATGCGATTGCTCATGTTGAGCTGGATGTCTCATTTGCCAAAGGCTTCAACGCATATGCCCAGTATGTTCTGGACCAGGCCAGAGCTCCCAACGAACCCGATATTCAACCCGATGCTACCGGCTGGCTTGCAGGGGTAGAGTATGCTTCTGTGATAGGCGATGGAATGTTGTCGGCATCTGCAGAATATGCTCAGACAAGTCCTGCACTCTACCGTCGAAAGGGAATCGATTTTCTCATGTTCAGACGGTATCATACCAATGGAACAAATGGGTTTATTTCCCATGTCGATTATATCGGGTACCAATACGGTGGAGATGCGCAAGTTGCCCAAATCGATCTTTCCTATAGATTACCAGAACTCGGAACGATAGGCTTACGGCTATTCGGTATGCGTCATGGTCAGGTCGATTATTTATTATCCAACACCGAAGTAAATGAGATACGCTTTGCGTCTCCGTCTGGTCCTGAAGTCTTCGAAACAGGAGTCGCTACAATTTGGTTTGATTTAACATTACCCAAACAACTTCTATCTTGGCCCGGCTTCGGTCTTTGGGGACAGCTCGATTGGATAGGTAAGCGTACGTATGTAAAGCCTACCGATTCTGCAGAAGGGCATCATAAGGATTATACTCAGGATATTCAGCTGACTGCGGGAGTTTCGGTATCGTTTTAGATGTTAGTTTTCGAAAAACTTGTTTCCGATATCCTTGCGATACCATGCTCCATCAAACTTAATCGAATCAATATAATCGTATGCCTGTTTGTTTGCCTGGATAATGTTTTTACCGATTCCCACTACTGTTACGTTTCTTCCGCCAACGGTAACGAGTTTCCCGTCTTGTTCCTCGACGGCACCGAAAAATAACATCGGACGTTTGTGAAACGAATTATGACGGATAACATTCGGAATTGGCTCGAGTTCTTTGCCTATTTCGGGCTTATCAGGATATCCTCTGCTGGCGACTACCACCGCTACTGTCGAATCGGAAGTCATCTCCAATTTGAATTCGCTTAATCTATCTGCTTTCATTGCTTCAAGAATCTCGATAACGTCTGATTTAATCAATGGAACGATAGCCTGGGTAGCCGGATCGTTAAACCGCACATGATAGTCTACGAGGTAGGGACCTTCCTTTGAAAGAATGACACTGAATGTCAGCACGCCTTTGTAGGCAAAACGTTCTACACGCATCCCGTAGAGGGTCGGTGCAATAATGAGATCTTCAATTTGCCGACGGATAGCAGAATTCAAGGGTACCGGACAGATAGACCCCATGCCTCCAGTAGGATTTCCAGCATCGTTTTCGTCCGTTTTCGTATACTCGGAAGAACTTGGAAGCATGAGATATCCGTTGTTGTCTACAAAAACGGTGAGCGTAATCGGCATACCGGCTATATGGTTTTCCAAAAGCAGCTTGTCGGTTTTTAGAATACCTCTGCCGAAGGCCATGAGCGTATCATAATCATTCGAGTCGATCATGATTCTGCTAGGTGCCATGGCATTGCGTTTTAGAACGAAGTATTCGTTCGGATGTCTGCGGAGGTACGCCGAAAGCGATTCGGCGTCGCTGAACAGATGATATGGCGGCATAGGAATATTATGCCGGCTGGTAAAATTTCGGGCAAAATAGCGATCGTCTTCAAGCTTGAGTGCGTGAATAGGAGACCCGAAAGTCGCGATTCCACGAGAGTTTACATAATCGACTACTCCGGTAACCAACGGAGCTTCGGTTCCGATGAATACGAAATCGATGTCGTGTTCGACACAAGCGCGATACACAGCTTCGCAAGAAGAAGGATCCACGTCCGGAAGGTTAACTGCAACCGACGACGTCCCCGCGTTACCGCGAGCAACGAATAATGCATCGATTAACTTGCTTTGAGAAAACAGCCATGTCATAGCATGGTCTTTCGCGCCAGAACCTAAAACCAACACCTTCATACTTGTTTCCCTCCGATTACGATACGAAATCAGGGTCCCGTAAAAACGTATCATTTATTAAGCGGCAAGGTCAACTCTCACAGATTTTCGAGTGTGAAGACTACCAGTCATTCTCAATTTCGAGCATTGCAGAAAAGACTTTTTCATAATCGGCAATAGTCTTGCATATAACCAATTCCCGCTTGATTTTTGAAGCGTTTGCCATATGTTTGACATAAGCGGCTGCATGCTTTCGCATCTGACGGCACGCCAGAGCTTCACCGACCGATTCGCTATGCAGAAGTAGTTGCTTTTGCATCGTTTGGACCCGCTCGTGAATCGAATGATGCCTGATTACGTCTTCTTCGGTTAGCAAGGCGGCTGCATCGGTAAATATAAAAGGATTTCCGATAGCTCCGCGTGCAATCATGACTCCGTCGATACCGGTCTGCAACAACATGGAACGTACATCTTGAGCAGTATACAGGTCGCCAGAGCCAAATATCGGAATATTGCTTCCTAAAGTTACTATGTAGCGTTTCAAATCAGCTAACGATTGCCAGTCGGCGGTTCCTGAATATCCCATGGCTTTTGTCC
>JAAYDK010000001.1 GCA_012729295.1 Spirochaetales bacterium
CATTGACAAATAATATTTATTTTTTTGTAGTAACGATGATTATTCAAAATCTAGTTGCGTTGGTTATTGCATTAGTATTGCAGCGAAGCATGCGTGGCCACGAAGCCTTCAGAGCGTTGTTTTTTGCTCCTAGTACCGTTTCAGTGGTGATTGTAGGTTTTGTATGGACACTCATTTATAATCCCATTTGGGGGCCGTTAAACGTCATATTGAGAAGTCTTGGATTAGAAGAGTGGGCAATTGCTTGGCTTGGAAATAAGTCGACAGCATTAACTGCAGTAGCTGTTGCAAATGCTTGGCAGTACATCGGTATACCGATGATGCTATTTGTTGCAGCATTGAATGCGATTCCTCTAGAACAGTATGAGGCATGTGCGGTCGATGGGGGGACTGAATGGCATAAGTTATGGTATGTAACGATTCCATCGATCATGCCTATGGTGTTCATCGTCTCGACGATTACTTTCGTCGGGAATCTCAGTTCCTTTGAAATCATATATGCAATGCAGGGGACTCTGGCGGGACCGAATTATTCAACCGACGTACTCGGCACCTTGTTTTATCGGACTGCATTCGGAGCTCGCACCGGCTCTCCGCCTGACATGGGCATGGGAGCTACGATTGCTGCAGTAATGAGTATGATTATCGGAATAGGGGTGTATTTCTGGTTGCGTATGTATAGAAAGGACAGTACTAAAAATGAGATTTGAAAAGAAGAAAAACAAAATCAGCGTCTCAAGTATCGTTTTGTACATATTCCTTATCGTCCATGCATTATTTGTTATTGCACCGTTGTTCCTCATGATCATGACTTCCTTAAAGTCTAACATGGAAATCATGCGCAATCCAATGAGCTTACCCACAAAAATTGTTTTAAGCGGCTATTTAAAGCTTTTCAGGGATTCAAAGGTTCTCATATATGTAAAGAACAGTATTCTGATTACGGTGATTTCCTTGGGAGCCAGTCTAACGCTTTCAGTGTTTCTTTCATATGCATTGGCAAGATACAAGGGTAAATGGGTAGACAGGCTTTATTTCTTCTTCCTTGCCGGCATGATTATTCCCATTCGTTTGGGTGTGTTGTTCCTGAACGATCTTCTGAATACTTTGGGGTTATTGGACACGTATTGGGCCGTCATATTTGTGTATGTCGCAATGACCATTCCATTTTCAATGTTCATCATGACCGGTTACATTCGGATGATTCCACAGGAGATGGATGAAGCTGCCTTCATAGACGGTTGTTCCAGTTTTATGATGATTCCGAAGATGATGGTACCATTATTAAAACCATCGATTGCTACTGTGGCGATATACAACTTTATTCCTGTTTGGAATGACATATATTTCCCGCTAATCTTCATTTCAAGCCAGAGTAAACGACCATTCATGCTCTATGTAACCTTGTTCTTCGGGCAGTATCAGACTGATTGGAATTTAGTATTTTCCGCATTGACATTTGCTACTGCGGTAAGTCTTGTTTTCTATGCCTTTGGCTCAAAACACTTGGTAAAAGGCTTAACCGCAGGTGCAATTAAAGGGTGATGTTTGTATGAAAAGATTAAAAGGAAAAACAACTGTCATTACAGGCGGGGGTAGCGGAATCGGTCTTAGCGCTTCCAAACGCTTTGCTGCGGAAGGTGCTTCTGTAATCGTATTGGAAGTTGACGATTCTTCCGGAAAGAAAGTAGAACGGGAGATTATCGATTCCGGTGGGGCATGTAGATTCATCCAAACTGACATTTCCGACGTCTCATCGGTAGCTGCTGCGTTTGCGATAATCCAAAAGGATTATGCAAAAATTGATGTTTTATATAACAATGCATCAGTATTTCTAGGGAAATTGGACGGACCAGTCGATACTTTGGATTTCATGACCTTTGAAAAAATTGTTAAGATCAATCTTTACGGGCTTTTTGCGTGTTCACATTATGCAATTCCGTTGATGAAAAAGGAAGGTGGGTCGATTATCAATACAGCTTCGAGTGCGGCTGTAATCGGTATCCCTAATTGTGATGCATATACCGCTTCAAAAGGAGCTACTGTAGCGCTAACCCGTTCTTTCGCGGTTGAATTCGGTCCTTTTGGTATCCGAACAAATTGTATTGCACCAGCTGCAATCATGACGCCGATGGTTTATGAAAGTAATTTGAATGATCCGAATTTCGATGAGAAAAAGTTTCTTTCGACAGGAACTCCACTTCGCCGGTGGGGTACTCCCGACGATATTGCATCAGTAGCTTTATTTCTGGCAAGTGATGAAAGTTCCTATCTAAACGGAGCAATAATTACTGCTGATGGTGGAATTACCATATCCTGATATAAATAACAGTTCTTGTGTTACATTTGAGGTATGTATGAAATCAGTAAGATATGGAATAATCGGATTCGGGGGAATCGCCGAGGTGCGGTTGGCAAAAGAAGGCTTCGGTCTGGATACGACCAGGTTCGACGGGAATCCCGTCGCCGAACTAGTAGCCGCATACGATCCCAATCCATTGAGACAGCACGCGGCCGAAGCCTTGGGAATTAGCTGGAGGACATCTGTCGAAGAAATGCTCCGGGATTCTTCAATCGATGCGATCGTAGTCGCGACTAACAATAAGAATCATGCCGTAGTCGCACAAAAGGCTCTGCAGGCTGGCAAACACGTATTTATCGAGAAGCCGGCCGGAGTAACCCTAAAAGAAATACGCAATTTGATTAAAGAGGGCAAGAAGCGGTCGCTGAGCATCGGTGTCGACCATATGATGACGAAAAATTCTTACAACCGCTTGACAAAGGCGTTACTGGAAGCGAACACGATCGGTTGTGTCGCACATATGGTGCTGCACATGGAATTCGCGTTCGGCACGACACCCGGGGAAGCCGCCACGTGGCGCTGCTCGGACCCTTCGGAACTGGGCGGCCCGATCGGGGATGTCGGCAGCCACTGCCTCTACATGGCCGAATATCTGGCCGGGAGCCGGGTGCGGTCGCTTCAGGCGGTCTATGCCCCGAAACATCTCGATATCGCCGTCGAGGATGGTGCCTTGATTAATTTCACCCTGGAGAACGGAATTCAAGGGATCGCACGCGTAGCTTTTGATCAGCCGAGGGGTGCGCTCGAGAGCAATCTTTCCAATCTGGGGTATGAGATTTATGGGAGCGAAGGATCGATTGAGGGCAGGGGAACCCTGTTCCAGCTTTCCGGGCACCCGGACGAACCGGTAGCATTGGAGCTGTCGGCAACGATACATGGCAAAAGAACCGACTACCGTCCTGAAAAGATTGAGAATATCTACGCTTTGCAGCTTGCCGAGCATGCACGGTCGATCGTTACCGGCAATCTGCTCGACGGATCGGAAGCGCTCCACAATCTCGAACTGGTCGTACACGCCCACGAGTCGGCAGCAAACGGCGGAAGTCTGAAGATGGTTACACCGCCTGAGGAGGAATAGTATGAGACCTAAGAGCAAAATCCACGAGCAGTGGTGGGATTACACCACGCTGGACAGAGAAATCCTGGAGGACGCCGCACGGCTTACCGTTAGGGACATAGAGGCTTTGGAAAGACCCGGCTTCAGCGTGCGAATTTATGATACGCGGGAAGCATTTTTTGCGGCAGAAGCGTTGGAGTACGTGAAGGCATGGAAGCAGGCCACCTCGTCGAATCCCGTCGGCGTATGCGGACCGATCGGACCCACCGAGCAGCTGCCGATCGTGGCCCAGATGGTCAACGACCTCGACGTGTCGCTGAAGCACTGTCATTTCTGGGGCATGGACGAGTGGGTGGTCGACGGGGCCTCGGTCGGGATCGACAACCCACTGTCGTTTGCCAAAGCCGACATGGACCTGTGCTTCAGCCGGATCCGCCCGGAGCTGCGAATGCCTAAGG
>JAAYDK010000399.1 GCA_012729295.1 Spirochaetales bacterium
CGGACATCGTCAACCATTCCTGCACCTACACGATGTACGGCTACGCCAACCACATGAGCCCGGACGACCACTACCAGGACCTCAAGCGGGTCATTTTGGCGATCAGCGGCAAGGCCCGGCGCATCAACGTGATCATGCCGTTCCTCTACGAGAGCCGCCAGCACAAGCGCAACGCGCGCGAGTCGCTGGACTGCGCGCACATGCTCGAGGAACTCTATGAACTGGGCATCGCCAACATCATCACCTTCGACGCCCACGACGAGCGCGTGGCCAACGCGATCCCGACAAGCGGCTTCGAGAGCATCCCCGCCGCCTACCAGATCATCAAAGCGCTGATCCGCACCGCCCCCGACATCCGCATCACCGAGGGCAAGCTGATGATCGTCAGTCCGGACGAAGGCGGCATCTCGCGCGCCATGTACTACGCCTCGATGCTGGGTGTGCCCCTGGGCACGTTCTACAAGCGGCGCGACTACACCCAGGTGATCAACGGACGCAACCCGATCATCGCCCACGAGTTTCTCGGCGAGTCGGTCGAGGACATGGATATCCTGATCGTCGACGACATGATCTCGTCCGGCGAGTCGATGCTGGACCTGGCCCGCGAGCTCAAGGCGCGCAAAGCCCGGCGCATTTTCGCCGCCGTGACGTTCGGTCTGTTCACCGACGGTGTCGACCACTTCCAGAAAGCCTACGAAGAGGGCAAGATTGACCGGGTGTTCGCGACCAACCTGATCTACCGCCAGCCGGAGCTGCTGG
The DNA here is from genome assembly GCA_012729295.1 of Spirochaetales bacterium. Taxonomy (GTDB): domain Bacteria; phylum Spirochaetota; class Spirochaetia; order Sphaerochaetales; family Sphaerochaetaceae; genus JAAYDK01. The sequence continues at coordinate 760 of JAAYDK010000399.1, forward strand.
CCGCACCTTGGTTTGTCGACGTCAACATGGCCAAGTTCGTCGCTCTTTTGATCGACGCGATCAACCACGACGCCTCGCTGTCCAGCCTGATCGACCCCACCGAGAAGATCAGGAAACTGCTCGAGAACTACCGCAAGGGCATCCTGCCGCAACCGACCCTGTAACGAGGCGGCGCCAGATAACACGAAACTTCGGAAAGGAACGGTCTTTCAACTATGCTGGAACTGTTCAAGGAAATTTTCATCGGTGTGATCTATTTCGGCTCGGCCGACGGACTTCGCGCCCTGATCATGTTCGCCATCGCCGGGCTGCTCATCTACCTGGCGATCGCCAAGGACTATGAGCCGGCGCTGCTGCTGCCGATCGGCTTCGGCGCCATCCTGGCCAACCTGCCCCCGACCATCGACGGCGTTTCAGCCGTGCTGGGCCTGGAGCACGAGCCGGGCTTCTTGCGCGTGCTGTTCGACGCCGGCATCGCCACCGAGCTCTTCCCGATCCTGATCTTCATCGCGGTCGGCGCGATGATCGACTTCACGCCGCTGCTCAAGAACCCTTTCATGATTTTCTTCGGCGCGGCCGCCCAGTTCGGCATCTTTATCACCTTCCTGCTGACGCTGGTCCTGCTGCCCCTGATGGGCATCACCGGCGACGAGGCGCTCAAGATGGCCGCCGCGGTCGGCATCATCGGCGCGGCGGACGGTCCGACGACGATCTACGTCGCCAACCATTTCAACCTCAAGGACTACATGGGCCCGATCTCGGTCGCCGCCTACTCCTACATGTCGCTGGTCCCGATCATCCAGCC
>JAAYDK010000334.1 GCA_012729295.1 Spirochaetales bacterium
TTCGTTGTTTGCTACCGGACTTCCGCTTATCGAAGTCAGCGGTTTTTTAACCGTCGAATCCCGTCCGTCACGATCGTGCTTTTTCTGATCTTTACTTTTTTCAGCCATAATCCCCTCCATAGATTTGTAATTATTACATATTTCTTTTTCCATGTCATTATAAAAAGAAAATTTATGTAAAAAAATTGACTAAGGTATAAGAGGCGTTAACGATAGCATCACTCGGGCCATTGCTCGTCAATGAGAAATTCAGATAGAGCTATCCTATTCTCGGTAGGCTTGAATGCTTGTACTTTCGGATATCCAAGGGGTGACAGTGCGACCACATTCCAATCTTCGGGAATTTTCAGGAAGGTTTTAATCGGTTCGTAATCGAACGCTCCGATCCAGCACGTACCCAGTCCTTCGGCTCGTGCAGCCAACGTGAGGTGGTCCATGACGATTGCCGTATCGACGAGCACTCCGTAATGCCCCATATAGCCTCCGCGGTTATTAGGAAGATTCTTCCCGACACCGACGATTACTATCGGCGCCTGGGCGATAAACGATTGATTGGTACACATCGGAACCAGCGCGTTGATTCGCATTCGGTCGCGAATAACAATCAGCCTCGTCGGCTGCCTGTTGCTTCCAGAGGGAGCCAAACGTGCGGCATCAAGTACTTTTAGCAATATTTCTTCGGGAATCGGCTTGTCTGCGTAGCTTCTTACTGAACGTCTTGTTGAAACGACTTCGAATAAGTCCATCTTGTATCCTCCCATGAAATGAAGATTGTCAAAGTTATTATTCCATATCGGTACGACTGCAATTGTACCATTTGTGAAAGCTAATTCCAAATTGAAAATATGTATATAAATGTCATTATAGGTAATTCTTCATGCTTTAATCTTAATATATGTCAAGACATTTGACATAATTTAAAAAATTTAATTGTGTTATGAGAAAAATTATGTTTTTATGTAGATAAGGACAGTGAAGATAAGAATTTTCTAGGGAGAAGATTCATGAAAAATCAAAAACAATTCACAATTGGTAGAAAACTCGTGCTACTGATGGTTTTATTGGCCGTCATGGTAGCGATCTCTTCGACAACCGGATGTTTCTTGTTGTTTGGCGAGGCTGAAGTATATGTAGACAATTGGGACACAACTTATGGTTACTATATCTACGCAGACACCGATTACCTTGGATATGTCGGAGCTTTCGATGAAGAGACTTTCTCTATTTTACTTGATGGGGTTTCTGAAAGCGTAACGCTGAAAGCCTGTCGTTCGCTAGGAGGTGCCGTGTATTATCAGGTGACCGCGACATTGGTATCCGGTGAACGATATACGTGGACGATCGCTTACTAAATTATTTCTTAATCAGCTTCATACAGCTGCCTGCCGTATGAAGCGCTCATGTCCGTATCTAACCAAATGTCATCATCTGTTTGCCAAAGCATGGTACTCATGCCTTATGATATTTTTACCTGTGTCTGCAGCGGTTTTTTATATCCGGTCAATCTATAGGTAACAATATCTTGATAATAACCGACAGTTATGGTTGAATTTATACAGGCATTGTCTACGCTACAATACTTATATGCCTGGAGATACCTCCGGTGAAACCCAATCGTTCACAAAGAGTTCGCGTAATCGTAAAAGCCATAGTACTTTTTTGTATCGTACTGCTTGGTGTAAGCTTGGCAAGCTGTAGGTTCAAACCTGGTGAAACCACGTTATATATCGCCAACGAAAGCGGCTATCATCTGGATATCTATGCTGATACCGTGTATCTTGGCGAAGTTCTATACCCGAATTTCAATGTCTTTTCTTTGTTCCTGGGCAGTCATGCAAAAGAGGTGACGGTAAAGGCGGTACGGCCGGATGAGGAAATCGTGGTCGAACTTACCAGGACGCTTGTACCTAGCGAACCGTACCACTGGTATATTTACGGTGTAGACAATAGTGATTTCTTCTAACTAAGAACTCTGCTGACGCAATACTGAAATATTTGTCATGGATCCGCATAAAACTGCCGGTTCATATAATCTATGCGTGTTTTAATAATCTGCTGCGTGTACGCACTACGATAATTCAATTCAAACCCATGAACGGTACCTTTTGTCTGGACCAAAACTATATCAA
>JAAYDK010000335.1 GCA_012729295.1 Spirochaetales bacterium
AAGAGTATCGTGCAGGGTAAGACATACGATTCCGATACTCCACTTCGAAGAAACTTATGTAACGCGGTGTTTGAACGCATCAGAACACCAAACGAAAAAGACGATTACCAGCAGAAAGAAGGCGTCAGAGAGGGCTTGACGCTTTCTACCTACCGTATCGGGCAAGGAACGTTTAGAGTAATGGTGACTGAAGCGTACCACAGAAGGTGCGCGATCAGCGCCGAGAAAACTCTCCCGGTTCTCGATGCCGCTCACATTATTCCTTTCAGTGAAGAGGGTAGTTACTCGGTTAAGAATGGATTGTTGCTTAGAAAGGATATCCATACGCTCTATGATAAAGGATATCTCACAGTTACTCCGTCCTATCATGTACAGGTGAGCCCACGTTTGAAAGAAGATTATGGCAACGGTAGAATCTATTACGCCTATCACGGTCAAAAACTGCCGAATTTGCCGTATGATAATAAAGACAAGCCGTCAACCGAATACCTTAGGTGGCATACTGAGCACGTGTTTCGGTAGGCAGCCTGTAAAAAGTGATGTAAAAAAAGGAACAATCCGAAATTCTTCCCGTGATACGTGGGTTTTTCAAAAAAAATAACCATGATTTAACCCTAGTCATCATGATAAAGTATCTTCATTTGCGGGGTTAGGTCTTTGCATCTCCACCGCTTGAGTTCATTCAGATTTCGAACTGATCGAAGCTATTTTGAATACATTACCAGAAGTGCTTTCGACATTCTCACCTTAAACTTGGCTTTCAAGCTTTATATATTATGCATATTCGATGACATATTCCTTGACATGTCGGCATATCTATAAAAAGATAAAGATAGGTATGTGCATCGCAAGCAGAACATAGTAACGAGTTTCATAATTCATGATGCTCGAAAGAAATCGGAGTCTCATTCCGAGACTAGGTTTTATGTTCTTCTCTGACAGTAGTTTGGATGTATGTGAAGGATGCTCCATACACGGATAATTTACGTAACCGTACTAAGACTTCAGGAGACCCATTTTATCACTTAAGAAGAATATGAACAGTCGGGGATTACACAATCAGAGGTAATGGAAAGTCTATCTTTTGAAGTGTTTTCGTCTGATACCGAGATCTTTTCCTTTTCTATATAAAAATCGGGAGCGGACAATGAATGTAATAAGACATGCTGTACGTATTTTGGGAATACTGGCTGTATGCTTTATATTAGCCGCATGTCCTGTGCCAAATAATAATGCAAATGGCTTTCTGGATGAATTCGAAGTGAATTTGGGATTACCAAGTGATAAGGCTGCAATAGATCGAAGTACGATTAACGACGATCCGAATGTGGCCAAAGTATATGCGAAGGTCTTCAACGCAACAAGAGAGCATCTGCCTGCTGCCTGGGATGCAGATAGTGTGATACAAGGTGTGACTGAACTGAAAAAAAACGGTAGCGCATGGTCAGGGACGGTCAAGCTTGCCGAACCAGCGAGCGGTACGATTACTTTCCTGGTGTGGGCAGAGAACGCATCGGGCCAGCATCTGTACTCTGGATGCGATGATCTTGTAGTGGGAACAAACTCAAATTCCATAACCGTTGCAACCAAAGAAGGGTATGCTGTTGGAGATATGGGACCGGCCGGCGGTTATGTCTTCTATGACGATGCAGAGGGATATGATGAAGATAATAATGGAACCATAGATCCGGATGAATGGGACTATTTGGACGATAATAAGGAATATGTATTAAACGGGAATCGATTTTTAGAAGTAGCGCCCTTGGGCTGGCACGTTGGCTCTGATGATCCGGTATATGTTTTCGGTTATTATAGACCTGAAGGAACTAATGTAACAGTCGGAACAAGTTCACGCTTAGGGAACGGGGATTATAATACGATACTGTTGACTGCCTTGATGAAAGACACTGCATACACAGATGAAACTCTTAATGACGAAAAGGCTGTTTATGCAGCAAAGGTATGCCAAGATTATATTGGAGGAGGATATGATGATTGGTTTCTTCCTTGTAAGGATGAACTAAACCTAATACGTGAAAATCTTTATGTGAATAATCTTGGAGATTTCTCTGATTACCGCTATTGGAGTTCCACAGAGAGCGGGGCCGACCATGCGTGGGCCCAATATTTCCTCACAGACGGAAGTCAAAATATCAATTTCCGATCTTACTTAAGCAGGGTAAGGCCTGTGAGGGCCTTCTAAACATCTGGTATTTGTATTTCCCGCGTGATCCTGACGGCAGTTCTTTGCATTTTTTACGGATTAGACAGATTCTCAGAAGACATGGATTTCTCATTGCTAACAAAACGTACAGATTTCTCACTTTCCTCATATCTTCCGAAATTAGAGAAAACTTTACATTCATACGGATTTGAAATTTCTATACAAGAGAAGATCAAACAACATTCGACGAATGTTCAATCGGCATTCCAAAAGGGGAATTCACTCGTACATTTGATAAAGATATTTGCTTTAGAGGCCCCTGTATCCGGCTTTCCGAGTAATGCACTCATCAAAATAAAATTCGAAATCGACATAGATCCTCCGAAAGATGCAGGATTCGAAAAGAAATATAAATTGCTTCCCCAACCGTATTCTGTGACGATATACGATAGGCCGTCTCTTTTTGCCGGTAAGCTGCATGCCTTATTATGCCGAAACTGGAAAAGGAGGGAAAAGGGCAGAGACTTTTATGATTTTATCTGGTACCTGCAGGAAAAAGTACCGGTGAATCTACATCATCTGGAAGCACGGATGAGACAATCGAGACACTGGCAACAGAGCGAATCACTGACATTGCAATCATTAAAAACAATGCTGATTGATAGATTCGAAAACGTCGACTACGAGTTGATAAAACAAGACGTGCTTCCATTCATCCCCAATCCCAAAGTCATTGAAATCTGGAGCAGAGATTTTTTCATAGCGGTAACGAATGAAATGCTTCCTGCGGTTTGATTTTAAAATCTTCCACATTACTTCTTTCGTTTCTCGAAATCGTCTTCAGCATCTTCTTTCCAACCGCTGTCGAGAACCATATCCGATCTGACCATGCGAATTGCACGTTCCATCACTCGGTAGTTCATTGCAACACCTTTTGCATCGTTGTGGTAGCGTACGGACTTGTTTACATCGATTCCGTAGCGACGGGCGGTTTCCACCGCATCGATGTTGGCTCCCAAGAATAAGAATTCCCAACTGTACTTGTTCTTTTGGCGTTCTACCATGCTGCGCACCCGGTCCGCCTGGTAGAACCGGCTTGAATTTTCCATACCGTCGGTAGTGATGATGAATACCGTATGATCGGGTCTGTCCTCCTGACGGGCATATTTATGCACGTTTCCGATGTGATGGATTGCTCTGCCAAGCGCATCGATTAGGGCAGTGGTCCCGCTCGGACAATAGTGCTTGTCTGTCATTTCGGAAATTTCTTCTATCTTCACCCGATCAAACAGCACGTTCTGGTCTTGGTTGAACAAGACTACTGAAACGAGGCATTCGCCTTCTTCCTTTTTCTGCTTCTGAATCATGGAGTTGAATCCACCGATCGTATCCGAGACCAAATCGCTCATCGATCCGCTCATGTCGAGAATGAATACCAGTTCCGTACGTGAATTTTTCATAGCAAACCTCCGTTTTCTGTTCTTTACATGTGAATGATACAGAAAACGGTGTTGCTCTGGATTAACCGGCAGTTAATGGTTATTCGATTATTGCTCCGGGAAGCACCTGCAAATCGAGTGCAAATAAAAGATTGTCTATAATAAAACGGTCGTAGACCTGTTTTTTTATCAGACCTGCAAGAATTACGTCCTGGATCGACGATTGATTGATTGCATAGCCTGCTTTCATCAGCATGTCTTTTGTTTCATCAATCGAAAGCCTTAACGCTATCGCAATGCCGAATACCGTCATTTTGGTAGGGATGCTCTTCCCTGTACGTATCTTCCAAAACCCGGGAGAGGTCATGCCTAATTCATCAGACACCGCCGAGAACTTCAGCTTCTTTTCTTTGAGTATTCTTTCTAGTGTTTTTGTGAAACTTTCGTCGACTACGATCTTGTCAAGATTTTTTTGCGTGGGATACTTCAGCAAATCTTGAAGAAACGTATCGGCATCTGATTCAGCAGCGATGGTCTCATCAACACTGACATCCATTACCATACAGCGTCTGGCTGTACGTTCAGCTTTGCTAGGGGTTTCGCTAAACTCCTGCAGATAATCGAAATTCTGCTGATAATCTTCTTCAATAATCTGTAATAGTTCTGGAGCCAGATTTTTACTACCTTTCCCGTATATCACAAGATATACATCGATGTCGTCATGGTCTTGCAATGCATTGCGGATTGCATCGACTGCAATCGTGAAAGCAACTTCCTTCGGGAAATGCTTGCCTTTTGAAGAAATTAAGGGAAACGCAATGGATGCACAATCCTTTTCTCTTGCAAGGTTGATGCTGTTTGTATAGCAGTCAGTAAGGAGGTCAAACTCTTGCTTTGAGCCACCTCTCCAGCGAGGTCCCGAGGTGTGGAAGATGTATTTTACAGGAATATCGTAAGCAGATGTCGCCTTTACCTGACCGGAGTGAAGCCTCCCGAGATAGCCGCAAGCTTCAGACAGCTCGGGACCCGCTGCCTTATGAATGACGGAATCTACACCGCCCCCGCCGCTGTAAAATCGATCGGTGGCATTTACGATGACATCGGTTTTTACGTTGACCAGATTATCTTGAATAATTGAGAAGGGCATATCCGAACTCCACAATAGACCGATAGGTGATGGTGCAATCTATCTTATTATAGCATAAATAAAGCATCTTCACGTGAAGTTTTCATGTGAATATCTACATGAGTAGGTATCAACCTGTCGATACCATTCTTTTATAAGGAATATTTCAGTCTGCTTCACATGAGAAAAACGTTTTCACTTTTCTTCACATACTTTCTTATTGTATTAATTCTTACATAAAGAGCGGGTGTCATACTTGTCGACAGGCTGTAGCTGTTACTATACTGGCACTGGGAGATTTATGAAATGAGTATAAACTATGATGCGGCATCGTTAAAACGCTTCAATCTTGTTATGGGGATACTGCACGCTGTTCAGGGCCTGCTGATGTTGGTTTTTGCTGTTTCGGTAGACAAATTCGCTCAGTTTAAGCTTCCTGTGTGGTCACATTTCTTAAACTTTGACTTGACGCACATGAGATTAGTCACCCTTCCCGAGAAATTGTTCGACGTACCGTTTGCCATTCTGGTTTCGATGTTCCTGTTTCTATCGGCACTGGCGCACTTTATTATCGTGATGCCCGCAACCAATAAAATCTATAACAGGGATTTGCAAAAGGGCATCAACCGCTTTCGATGGTACGAATATTCGCTGAGTTCTTCGCTGATGATTGTCTTGATCGCACTGCTTTTCGGAGTGTATGACGTGGGTGCGCTGATCGCAATCTTTTTGTTAAATGCATCAATGAACCTATTCGGCCTGCTTATGGAAGAAATCAATCAGTACAGGCAAAAAACCGACTGGAGTGCGTTTGTCTTCGGATCGCTGGCAGGAATCGGTCCATGGATTGTGATTATCATGCATGCATTCGGCAACTCGGATCCTTCGCTCGTACCCTGGTTCGTCTATGCGATCGTAGGCTCGTATTTCGTGTTCTTCAACTTGTTTCCGATCAACATGGTGCTGCAGTATAAGAAGATCGGGCGCTGGAAAGATTATCTCTATGGCGAACGCACCTATATCGTCCTCAGTTTAGTAGCCAAAACCGTACTTGCCTGGCTGGTGTTTGCAGGAGCCATGCAACCAGTCTGAAATTCATCATGCCAGTTCCCTACGAAAGCCCCGGAATCTCGGGGCTTTCATGTATTTGGCATACGATTTTGGTTAAAAATACAAACACGTAAAATATGATTTATTATGAAAATAGCAGATAATAATCCACTGTTTTTATTGTTGTGCCCACAGATATTCAAAGGTATGATAATTGATATAACAACCGAGCCTTTTGCATGAAAAAACATAGAAAAGAAGGCATTGAATGAAAAAATCAACAGTTGGTCTTTTTATTCTATTGTTGATGCCCGCACTCTTTTTCTTCCTTGGTCTAGCCTCTTGTTCTGATGAAATTGTGTTATGCAAAGTGATATTCGATAGTCAGGGGGGAAGTGCTGTCGCTACGGTCGAAGCAGCTACAGGAATAACGGTTGGAGAACCAACGGCACCAACGAAAAACGGGTATGTATTCGACGGATGGTACGAAGATAGCGAATGCCTCTATCGATGGAATTTTACGAAAGACGTGGTGGTTTCGGACATCACGCTCTATGCGAAATGGACTGCCGTCTCCTATACGGTCACTTTCGACAGCCAAGGCGGCTCGGTGCCGGATCCGTTGAACCAAGTCGTTGTCTACGGTCAGACATACGGGCAGCTACCGTCTGCCAGCCGGGCCGGATATACGTTTGGCGGATGGTGGACCGATGAAGCTGGTGCGGAAGTACAAATTCTTTCCACCACGGCGGTATCCGTCGCCGAAGATCATACGCTTTATGCGAAATGGACTGCCGATACCTATACAGTGACCTTCGACGGACAATGCGGCACGGTTCCGGATTCGACTACTATGAGCGTTACCTATGATCAGCAGTATGGCCAATTACCTGTACCGACCCGGGACCATCATTCGTTTTTAGGATGGTATACCGGGGTAAACGGTACGGGGACCCATGTCTTGGATAGTACCACAGTATCGATTACTATTAACCAAACGCTTTACGCGGCATGGGAACTCAATCCATACGTAGGTCCGGCAGGCGGTTGTGTATTTTACGATAAGGGCTTTGAGCTCGACGGATGGCGGTATCTTGAGGCAGCTCCTGCAGGTTGGTGCGGAACAATTGAAGATTCTACCTATTTCTTTGGCTATTCACGTATCACTTGGGATTCACGTAATCTGTTAGCCGGAACAGAAACTGCTGTAGGAAGCGGAAAGCCGAATACCGATACTTTGGTTGCAGCCTTGGGAAATGCACCATACGTGCAGTCAGAAGGAAACCTGACTGCTACGAACTATGCAGCGAAAATCTGCAGCAATTATTCCATACAGGTTGATGAAGTCGTCTATGATGATTGGTTCTTACCGAGCAAAGATGAACTAGATCTCATGTATCGGAACTTATACCTAAACGACTTAGGTGGTCTTTCTCTCGGTCCATACTGGAGTTCGTCTGAACAGGATAGTGAGAACACCTGGATTCAGATATTTTTCAATGGAAGTCAGTCAGGCAATCAAAGAAGCAGTTATCTTAAAATCAGACCCGTGAGGATGTTCTGATTGTGGTAATCCAGGATTGCAATCTTGCATATATACTATGTTGTACGTGTATCTTTTATATGGTAAATAGATCCTACACCCATATCGTATGACAAGACTATTTTAAAAAAATAATTAGAAATAAAACTTTATAAAGATAATTTTTATTGACATCTCATAGAATCAGGATTTATAAAAAAATCAAGTGATAATAACTTGTTATGACATGAGTATGGTATGAACCACACATCAATAAGGAAGTCAATACAGACGCTAACCGA
>JAAYDK010000336.1 GCA_012729295.1 Spirochaetales bacterium
AGTAACTGCATGAAAGATAACAAATTAATTGCTAAATTGCAAGAAGAGAACATGCAATTAGCAGCTAAAAATATTATGCTAGAAAAAGCGCTACAGCAGAAAGAGAATCTATTACAGCACACGATAAGTGAAAAAGATGCAGAGATAGATAGATGGAAGCACCTCTACCTTGCATTGGCAATATGTACCGCATTATCGTCGATTCGTACCGTTCCTTCATCGGAATGGTAGATACCTCCGATGATTTTCATAAGGGTCGATTTGCCGGCGCCATTCTCCCCGACAAGGGCGTGTACTTCTGCGCTGTGAAATTCTAATTGTACATGGTGCAGTACCGTCACGGCACTAAAGCTTTTGACGATATCGTTGACCTCAAGAAGCATCATCCCTCCAACTGTGCGGACCCGTAGAAGGTCCGCACAAACTTAGTTTCTTTTTCTTACAGTCCGTAGACTCTTTGTAAAGTCGCTTCATCCATTCTGGTGTTTGCCCAGAAAGAATCATTCAAGTCATGACGTACATACTCGTCAATGTTGTCACTGGTGATGGTGTAGACTTCCATGATGGTATCACGTGGAATGTCATCTCCAACGGTGGCTTCGCCTTCGAGTATTTGAATGCCTTGTGCTAATGCATCAGCAAAGAAGTATGTTGGCATCGAACATCCGACTGCATCGAACTTGCCTCGTCCTGCAACTTCTTTCCATGCTTTGAGGAAGCCGTTTGCATCTTCACCCATCATTGGCACCAATTGTCGGCCAGCTTCTACGAAAGCTTCAATGGCACCACGGGTCATATCTCCACCGCTACTCCATACTCCGTCAATCTGTGGGAATGCTGCGAGTAAGTTCTCTGTTGCTGCTTTACCCTTAGCGTAGTCCCAGTCTGCGAAGACTTTACTGACGACCTTGATATCTGGATATTTTGAAAATACTTCCATTGCTCCTGCCCAGCGTTCGATCGCTACAGTGATTCCGTCCATCCCATCTAAAGCGATGATGTTTCCTTTCCCGCCGAGTTTGTCGACGAGGAACTCTGCTCCGGTTCGTCCGAATGAACGATCATCACTGATCATGCTCAGTGTGTAGGCATCGGTAGCCAATGGTGATACACAGGCGATGACGATGGTACCATTATCGTGGAACTTCTTGATGATATCACTGACTGCCGGTGGATTGACCGGTTGAATAATAAGGATGTCCACGTTTCTGGTGTACAAGTCTTCAAGGTCTGACACCTGCTTCTCAGCGTTGTAGTCTGCATTCAGATAGTAAACATTTCCAACGGTTCCTGCAGCTTTCTGTCGTTCGACTTCAGCGTGGAATTCTTCTCTGCTTTGTACTGCGTAGGTATTTCCTTCCCAAACGACCGATAGTGCAACGTCATACTTCTTCGGTCCTGCAACTTCCTTTGCTCCAGCTGCAAACAGCGTGCCACCGACGATAGCAAGCACACAGAGTGCAACAACCAATTTTTTCATGTTCATGTAAGCCTTCCTCTTTCTTCTGTTTCCCAGAAGTCTCTTTATGATCCATTTCCCATAATGTAGGGAAATTCTGCTGAAAAATAGTGATCTAAGGCCATCTGTCCCGCTCCGTAGAGGGTTACCAATGGGCCATACTTGGAATAACGCACATCCTTTTTAACTTGTCTCGTTGGTCTGAACCGATCATTCAAGTGCTGTAAAAAGAGTGTCTCTGAGTGAGGCATCTGGCAAATATCGCCTCCAATGACAATGAGGTCTGGGTCCAGGAGAACCTCGACTTTATTGAGCATGCGTATGATCTTGTCGATGTATGTAGCAAGAAGTTGATTCGCTAGTTCATCACCGTCTAGCGCTCTTTCAAACACAATTCGAGTCTTTTGTAGACAATACTCTTCGCTGAGTGTGGTCCAATCTAACACTTTGCCCTCTTCATGGAATGCGAGTTCACAGCATAATGCGCGGAAGGTATGTGTTCGTTTGAAGTTGTTGAGTGGTTCATCGATGTCATCGGTGAAGAATCCGGTTTCTCCTGCCATGAAATGGGATCCTCGATGAATTTGTCCGTTTATGAGTAGACCTGTTCCGATTTCAAGACCGATATCACAAGATACTATGTTGCTCACTTTCCTTTCAGTTTCACAGTAGTTGGCGTACGCAGCGATGTTCACAACGTTGTCGATAAGCACGATGCAGTTCAGTTTTTTTTCCAGCGATGCCTTTAGAGGTACCCCTTCCAGGCCAGGGTGGAAGATCGCTTTCTTCACTATGCCCTCGTCTACATCCACGATACCAGGAGACCCAATGCAGATCGATTTTACTGAATCAATCGAACGATTAAGGGTGTTTTCCACATAGTCGGTGATAATATCCACTAAATCATCGACGATATATTTTGAGGTATCGAGTTTGAAGTAAGCTATGGAGAACAAGTCAGTGATATGTTGGGCTGCTATGACTCCCTTGAGAAGATCTAGGGAGAGCATGATCGAGTCTTTGATGGTTATTTGATAGTAAGGAACAGTGCGAGCTTGATTATTACGACGATAATCGATTAGTTCGACGAATCCACGTTCCACGAGGGCTTTCAGAGCTCTTGCAACTGATGGAAGGCTGATGTTCAATGCTGTAGCAATTTGATTACGATAGGTAGGCCCATGTTCTCGCAGGTAGTGAAATACCGCCGATTGGTTGATAATGAGTTGATATGCAGGATTTACGGTCTGAGACAAACTGATGTAACGCATACCCCTCCCTAACTAACTTAACTTTAGCAACTGAAGTATAGCCCCCTAAATTTGGACAGTCAAGGAAAATTTCAGGCAAGATAGCGGGTATTTTTACTAGCAAAATCTCATGGAAATTGTTCATAGCCACTTCGGTAAATTTCTATTTTTTTCTGCCGTCTTGTTTTTTTTTGAAGAGTAATGATCTCCTAGATTTAATCACTTGCCCAAACGCTAAAAATGCAGCATTGTTGAAGTTAAGGGGGGGATGACGCCATGGATAATGATACCCGACTCGACTATTGCAATCGGATGATAGGTGAGATTGCCACCGATTTATCGCAAGCTTATCTGCAAGATGGAGATTTCCTCAGTCTCTATTTAGGGCAGATCTCGGTTCCTCTGCAGCTTTCCGTGTTTCAGCCACTGTTTATTGAGTTATCGGTATTCTTAGCACATTTACTCAAACAAGAGGATGAAGAACTCTCCAATCTGCTTAGAACTGAAGCTGAAGAAACTATTCAGGATTCAGGTCATGATAAGCGTGCTTCTCATCAGGTTGTAACTAGATGTATTTCAGTTGGCTAGTAAAGCTATCCTTTTGACGATATCCCTTATAATCAAGAAATTGGGTATAATACGATCTTCTAGGTGCAATTAATACTCACTACCAACAAGATGTTATCGATACTCAATCGACTATACTCCAAGTATATCTAGGTAATCCTCCGAGCCTAACATTTTGAATTAACCAATAAGCGCCAGTATCAGTTAAAGCTAAAATATCATAATAATCTTGAGAACTATCTAGTTCAACACATACTCTCCAACTTTCTCCTGAGTAGACATAACTACTAAGTATATCTCTACCCCATGAATTATCTCCATATTTTCTAATATGTAAGTGCTTATATTGTAAGAAGAATTATTATCGAGTCCAAATTCTAAAGGCAACATAACTGTGTTTCCGGTAACCCAATTATTACTACTATTTGCATCCGATGGAGATCCTCCTAGAGGAACTAAATGTAGTCCAGTATAATATTCTCCCCAAGCAATATTACTCGGAATCGTTATTCTGTTCAAAAGAGAAATTTCTGCAAATTCGGTAAGTGTTTGATTAACTCCTAGATTAATGGATGATAATATGTACTCTCCAATCTTTATATCGGAAACAGTAATTTGGTTATTTTTAGATAAATAAATATCAGCTCTATAACTATGTGAATTGAGAACGGTAGGGCCTTTGTTTTTAAAAGAAAAAACTAAGTCTTTTGGATGTGTGTTTCTTGGCCAGGAGGACTCTATTGCCATTGACACTGATAGCGCTTGAATATCCGCCGAGAAAACACTAAATTCAGCAATAATTGACTGGTTATCAATGACATTAGTAAACGTATAGCTATTGATTGCACCTTTATTTACACCATTTACCTTCACATTTGAGATTCTATATCCAGAATTAGCTGATATACTAAAAGTTATATTTGCACCATGCGATACTGCAATATTTCCGGTAGGTGATATAGAACCACCTGTTCCGGCACTAGCAATAATGGTATACGTTGTAGGTAAATTCATATCAAATGTTGCGAAAATTGTATGGTCCTTTACTATATTATTGAACGAATAACTTGATAATGGCCCTTGAGCAACTCCATCAATATATACTTCAGAAATTGAGTAACCATGACTTGGAACAATTGTATATGTTAAAGAATCTCCTTCAGAGACTGAACTTGTCCCATTAGGAGAGATACTTCCCCCAGTGTCTGCTGATGCCGTGATACTATAGGAAGTGGGAGAAGTAGGGTTTGAAGTGAACATAGCTACAATTGTATGGTTCGAAATAACATCATAAAAGGTATAACTCGTGATGGCTCCTTTAGCAATTCCGTCTACAGATACATTAGATATCCTATACCCGGAATCTGCTGTTATACTAAATAATTTATCGCTACCTCTATTTACAGTTATATCGCCACTTGGTGAGATAGAACCACCGGACCCAGCAGCTGTAATGATGGTATATGTAGAGGGCAAATCCATTGTAAACGTTGCTAAAATCGTGTGACTTGCAGAGATACCACTGAACGTGTAACTCGACAGAGCTCCTTGCCCAATACCATCAACGTATACTTGAGAAATCGCATAACCTTGATTTGGAGAAATTGAATATGTCAAGG
>JAAYDK010000337.1 GCA_012729295.1 Spirochaetales bacterium
CAACAAATCGTGTTTCTCCAAAGGTTCGCGCTCTTCGGATTCATAACGCTTTTCAATCGCCTTAACATCGAGCACACGCTCGATCTTACGCTTGAAAAACACTCTTCTTACTCCTTCGACTCAAGTAACGGATGATGGCATGCAACAAAATGGCCTGGTTCGAGCTGACGCCATTCAGGAACTACTTTTGTACATATTTCGGTGCAGTATCTGCAGCGGGTATGGAATTTGCAGCCTTTGGGCGGTCTAATCGGACTGGGTATATCGCCTTCCAACAATACAGGATCCCTCTTTGCATCCACTTCAGTAGTCGGAATCGCCGCTAGCAACGCTTCGGTGTACGGATGCAGCGGGTGTTCGAAAATCTGACGTGATTGTGCGAGCTCTACGACATTGCCGAGATACATGACTCCGATACGGTCGCTGATATATTTTACGACAGCGAGATCGTGCGAAATAAACAAGTATGTGAGATTAGCCTTCTCTTTTAAATCCCTGAGCAAATTGATAATCTGGGCCTGAATGGAAACGTCCAACGCTGAAACTGCTTCGTCGCATACCATGAATTTTGGATTGAGGGCTAAGGAACGGGCGATACCGATTCTCTGTCTCTGGCCTCCCGAGAACTGGTGAGGATAGCGATGAATCATATAGCTAGAGAGCCCGCAATTCTCCATCACCTTCATGACGTACTCTTGCATCAGTTCTCCGTCTTCCTTAAAGAATCTATGTGCGAGCAAACCTTCGCCGATGATTTGTCCGACCGTCATTCTCGGATTGAGTGATGAATATGGATCCTGGAATATCAGCTGCAAATCTTTTCTAAGCAGCCGCATCTCGCTGTATTTCAGCCGGGAAAGGTCAATCCCTTTATCTCTAAAACGTTCGTGTTTTGCAAATTCAGCATCGTTTCGATATTCGCCGCGCATCGTATCAAGTGTTTCATTGACTTGGGTTAGGCTACGTTCGATTACCTCTTTCTGGAGTTTTATTTCTTGAATGGAAGCATCGATTTGTACGAGTTTCCGCTCAAGAGTACCCGTATCCCTGCCTTTTCTCCGATATAGATCGATATTACCCGAAACGTCTGACCGATCAAGATCCAGGTCTTTTTCCTTTTCATCAAGAGCATGACGTTTGGCAGACAGCTCGTACGCACGTATCAGTACTTGAGAAACTTTACCGAGGTCTTTTGAGATAAAGAACCCGCCTACAAGCTGTACGATATCTAAATATGCCGTATTATATTCTTTCTGAGCCATATAATAAGCATTCTGGGCGTCATAGAGGGTATGTTTGGCATCTTCGCCAGATTTTGATTGATTCTCGATGGCTTCAAAAGTCTTTTTCAGGCTGTCTCGATTCTGTTCCAGATCGTTCAATTTTTGAATTCGTTTCTCAAGCGAAGTGAGCGTCTCTTTCACGTACGAGGGTGCTAAGTCTTCCAGCGTTCTGCCATAATACATCGTCTTACCGTCAGTCTGCCGATATAATTGGAGCAGGACACGACCGAATGTCGATTTTCCGCATCCGCTTTCGCCTACCAGACCAAGTGTCTCGCCGTTGTAAATCTCGAGGTCTACACCATCGACAGCTTTTACCGAGAGCCGTTTATTCTTTAATGGAAAGTGCTGTTTCAGATTTGTTATCTTAAAAAGTACGTCTTTATTAACGTTGTTCATTGCGTACCGCCTTGTCGGGGAAATGGCATCTAATAAAATGCTTGTCAACGATAGGTGATAAATCGGGATGCTGCTTGTGGCAAATCTCCTTGGCGTATTTACATCTGGGTGCAAATTTACAACCAGGTGGTAAATCCAGAGGATGGGGAACTACTCCGGGAATTACTTCAAGCTTATCGTCGGTTTCGGTATCCAGGCGGGGAATGGAGAGCATCAGTCCTTCGGTATACGGATGTGAAAAGCGTCCGTTTGTGAAAATGGTTTTTACCGGTGCCATCTCGACTACTTCACCGCAATACATGACTGCTACATCATCAGCCATCTGATTGATAACACCCAAGTCATGCGTGATAAAGAGAATCGAAGTTCCCTTTTCCGTCTTGAGATCGTTCATGAGCTTTAGAATCTGAGCTTGGATCGTTACGTCCAATGCAGTTGTCGGTTCGTCGGCTATCAGCAAGTCGGGCTTGCAGGCCAATGCCATGGCAATCATGACACGCTGGCGCATGCCTCCGGACAGTTGGTGAGGATATTGTTTTGCAACTTGCTCGGGATTCGGAATCCGTACGTCAGTCAGCATCCGAATCGATTCTTTTGCAGCCTGCTTCTTATCCATGTCCTGGTGAACGATGAATGCTTCGCTGATCTGCTTTTCTACGGTAAAGACGGGATTCAGACTCGTCATCGGTTCCTGGAAGATAACAGAAATCGCATTTCCGCGGATCGTGTACATCTCTTTGGTCGACAATGTTGTCAGTTCCTGTCCTTTAAACAGAATCGAACCGCTATCGATATAGCCGTTACCGTCAAGTAGTTTGAGGATGCTCATCGCGGATACGGATTTACCGCACCCGCTCTCTCCTACTACTCCGAGTGTCTTGCCCGGTTCTACGGAATAAGAAACTCCGTTTACGGCTTTTACGATGCCACGCTTGGTGGTAAAAAATGTATGTAAATCTTTAATTTCTAACAGTGCCAAGGTGGGCCTCCTACCGTTCCGCCGATTTTGGGTCGATTGCATCGCGCATTCCGTCACCGGCCATATTGATGCTGATCGTACATAAGCTGAGCGCTATGGAAGGGAATACCCACCGCCACCAATATTGTGACATGACGGTCGAATCGTTACAACCAAATAGCATGTTGCCCCATGTAGGACTCGGCTCGTTGACTCCGAAACCTAAGTAACTTAAAGAAGATTCATACAGCATGCATAGCGCGAAACTAAGTGTGAGGTTGACTAATATGACGGTTATGACGTTGGGAAGAATGTGCTTGAAGATGATTTTTGCTTCAGTTATCCCCATAGCCTTAGCTGCTGTGACGAATTCTTGTTCTCTCGCTGCTAGAATCTGACCACGGACCAATCTCGCCAGCGATGGCCATGAGAGTAGTCCCAATATTACCATAATCATGGCTATCCTGCCCGTCTCCGATATCTTGCTACCGATGATGGCACTCAGGATCATTGCAAGCGGTAGGAACGGAATTGCATTGACGACTTCGGCAAGTCGCATGAGAAGGATATCGATCTGTCCTCCGTAGTAACCGCTGAAAGAGCCGATGATGACGCCGATGATTCCGGAGATGATGACTGCGATTGCTCCGATGGTTAACGTGATTCTACCGCCGCTAATCAAACGGACAAAGAGGTCGCGACCGTATTGGTCGGTACCCATCAGATATCCTCTCAAGCCCCATGTATGGATGTTCCCATCCTTATCGATTGCATAATTCTGGAAATAGTCCGAAGAGATATTGACAATATTCTTCAAATTCGGAGCTTTCGACTGTTTGTAGATATTCCATCCCCACGATTCGACGGTTCCGTCATCGAGCAGCACGGTGTAATGACCTCTGCCAGCATCAATTTGTATTGCTTTTCCCTGAATATGTTCCGGAATTTCCTGAACTCCGTGGTCTTGGCCACCCCATACATAGACACGTTTGTCATTCGTTATCGCAGCTGCAGAACGGTCTGTACTAGCCAGATCGACTACTTTGCCCTGAATCTCCTGAGGAATTGCTGCAAATGGAGTATCCCTGCTGCTTAGCTGGACTACTCTATGGTCCTTTGTGAGAGCAATGGCAACGTTCGAATTAAGTATGACCTTTTCAATATTGCCCTGTACATCGTCGGCTACTACATTCACGATATTCGAATTACCCCATACGTACAAATAGCCGTACGTGTCGAGGGCTAATGACAACTGATGGCCGGCGATAACTTGTTTGATGGTTGTAAAACCCACTTCCATCGGAATCGGGGCTAGCGCAAAGCGGTTGTTTCCCCATGTAAAGACCTGTCCCCTGTCATTCAGCGCCAGCACATGATCGAGACCTGCAGAAACTTGTACGACACGACCCATGTTGGTCGGAACCGCCTGGAGTTTTTGATTTAGAACTCCCCATTGGTATACCGTACCGTTGGTATCGATACCGACACCATATACAGACCCGCCGTCAACTTGGGCAATATTTCCGTTTAAAGCTTTCGGAATACTCATGAAAGACATAGACGGACGTACGTTTTGCTGGGTAGGATCCTGATATTGCAGATCCAGAGGGAAAAACAACGGAAGGACGAAACAAGCCAGAAATATGAGGATGAAGACATAAACTCCTAGCATCGCTGGCTTTTTCTCTGTAAAATTGCGAAGCATCGTCTTGTACGGACTCTGCATCTGCTCTTCTTCCAATAAGGAGAGCTTGGTATGTTTTTGGCCTAAGAATAATATGCGAAGCACATCACCAAAGGTTGAACCGTGTCTTTTTTTCGTTCCCATCTTTTATTCCTCAATCCAATTTGACTCGCGGATCAGCCAAGCCGTACGATAAATCCATCAGTAAATTCCCTACCAAGGCAAGAATGAGATAGAACATTACCATGGCTAACGATACGGCAAAATCCTGCTGGTTCAGTGCATCGATGATGACTTTACCCATGCCGTTCCAAAGGAAGGTCCGTTCGATAACGACGGAACCGCTGAAGATGCTGATAAACCATCCGGTCATGATCGTAATGAACGGAATCAATGCGTTGCGAAATGCATGCGAATAGATGACGACTTTCTCAGTAAGTCCTTTCGAACGTGCGGTGCGAATATAATCCATGCGAAGCGCCTCGATCATGGTGGCTCTGACATAGCGTGTCAGACCTCCTAGGGAGGTAAAAACCATGACGATGAGCGGCAATGCCATATGATACAGCTTGTTCATAAAGAGTTGAATCGAACTACCGGTAAAACCGGGTGTCTGTACTCCGCTAATGGGGAAAATCGGTATCTTGACTGCAAAAAGGAAGATGAACAGCAGCGCGATAACGAAAAACGGCAGACTGTAGCCGATGATGGTCACTACCTGTACGATACTGTCGAAACGGCTGCCGCGACGAACTGCTGTAGCAATTCCAAGCGGAATCGTAATGGCAAAAACAGGTATGAGCGACCATACGTTCAGCATGATGGTATTCTTCATCGGAACTCCGATCATTTGTTTAACCGGCATCTTATATGTGATGGAGTAACCGAAATCTCCTCTAAGAGTATTGCCCAACCATGTAAAATATTGGATGGGTAGCGGTTTATCCAATCCCAGTTTACGAACCGCTTCCTGGTATCTTGCCTCGTATTCTTCCGGTTTCATGTTCTGTTTGCTTCCCTCGAGCATGAGTCTGGCAGGATCCCCGGGAACCGATTTATAAAGGGCGAATATCAATACTGATGCGATGAGAAACACCACTATGATATACATGAGCCGTTTTAGTACGTATTTAAGCACAACACATACTCCTATAAAAATAGCCTAAGCAACCCATAGGGCAATCGGATCAAACCGTTGCCCTATGGTGTTGTGAAATGAATTAACTTAAGAGAAATTGTGAGCTTGTGTTATTTGACAACTCTTGCTCTAACAATGGCATAGCGCCAATCCCACGTCGAAGAAGGTTCGTAACCAACAATGCGGGGATTGAAGAAGTCGTGGTACATATCGGAATACAATGGAATATCCGGTAACAGATAGTTCCAGCGCTTCTCGAACTTAATCCACTTCTCAACCCAGCCGGCCAAGTCGGTCGGATCGGTCTTCTTCATATCGAGAGCAATCGCTTCAAGTTCTTTGTCGGCGATAAAGTTGGTGTTGTAGGTTCCGAAATATTCAGGATCGGTGCTGTAATAGTACCAGTAAGCCTGAGTAGTTGCAAAACCGGTTCCAAGGTTGAACATGCCGTATACGGGCGCGTCGATACCTTCTTTGTAGAGGTGGTTGAGCAGCACGGCGAAATCAACGGTTGTTCCGTTAATCTGCATGCCGATATTCTTGACTTCGGGAACGAGCATAGCAGAAATGAGATCGGAAACTGGGTTATTAGCGGTATTGGCCCATTCGATGACGAGCGGCATCAATTTACCGTCTACCATCTTGTGGCGAATCGCGTCTACGCCCTTCTGGAAGGGTTTGCCGTCTTTGTTCAGCGTCCAGCCGCCGTCGATCAATTCTTGTTCGGCCTTCTGGAGGTTATAGGAATAGGTGTTGAGTTCTTTGTCAAGCTTACTTGCGTTTTGCTTGTACTCCCACATCGAAGCGCCATAATATCCATGGACCAGAATTCCAAAACCACCGGTATACTGGCGGGCAAACTCGACACGGTCGAGACTGTAGGCAATAGCTCGGCGGACGTGGTCGAACTGAGTCGGTCCGAAATCGCAAGCGAACGCAATCTTTCCATACCCGTAGCGAGGATAGAATGCATAGTTCACAATATTCTCATCATACATGTCGAGACCGCGGTTGATCTGTGTTCCACCGCTGATGCCGTGAAGCATATCGATCTGTCCGGTTCTCAGTTCATCCATCTGAGTAGCGGTATTGGTAAGCTTGATAATCAATCTACCGATCGAGCCTTTCGCACCGTCGTATTCACCGAGGAATCTCGGATTGAGGACCACACTGGCGGTACTGTCGGCAGGATTATACGATTCGAACTGGTAAGGGCCGCTGGTAACCATCGGCTTGTAGCGGTACCCGTTCACAGGGTCGAGAATCGTTTTTCGAAGCAGGTCTACTGTGTATGCCGCAGAAAGCGTTGCGCCCTTGCCGGTATCGGTGATGGTGACACCCGGAGCAAGCACGTGCATCGGAATCGGATCTACCGATACGAGCGACAGGTCGAAGAAGTACGGAAGTTCGCTAGCTTTAATGGTGATGGAGAAAGAATAATCACCGAGCAGGCGGATTCCACTGAATGTTTTGGTTAAACCATCATGGAAATCATCATATCCTACGTATTCCGGACCGGTACCATAGTTAGCACCAAGAGCGACGGCTTCTGGAGAAGCAGCATACAGGATGCTGAATACATAGTCCTGTGCCTTGATCGGAGATCCGTCGTTATAGGTCAGGTTTGTGGCGATTTCGAACGTATAGGTTTTCGACCCGTCAGCGTTCGTTACGACATCGTATGACGGTATCGCAACCGGGTTGATGACGTACCGGCCTTCTTTCGTCCAGACAACAGTCTCGTAACCAGTCATTAGTTGCTTCAAATAGGCGTTTGTAGCACTGTTCGTCCAGCCATCGAAAAAGTCTCCGTTTACCTGAGTGGAGGACCCTAGTACCACTACATCCTTCACTGCTGCAGCTGGAGCTGCGGTAGCGGCTTCGGCATCGCCGCCGGCGTAGATAGCTCCTACGACAAAAGCAGCAATCAGGAATAGAACAAGCATTCGTTTTCTCATATGCAAGTCTCCTTTATGTATTTACTGATTCTCTATCTTCCTACAGAAGTGATTTGCAAGAACCAGATTTGTTTTAGTATAGATGATTTACCTAACGATGTCAAAATCATTCCAGAAATTGGAATAATTTTCAATAATTATTCCAATTAATTGCAAAAATATAATAAATTATGGCAATAAATAAATTTAGCAATCTTCATATTCGCAACTATGCTTCCAATCACCAAAAAATTTTTACAAAGCCCTTTTTATTTACATCAATGGTGGCTAGATCATGGTGCCTCGCTCATTTGAAAATGCAGCCTGTTCTTAATCTGACTGCCTTCTGAAACACTTAAAAAGTATTCCATATCAAACTGAGGATGCATCTCGTCCGTCAGGTTTTCGAGGTACAGAATCGGTACGCTTCCCAATCGATGCTCATCGATTCCAGCTATCTTAGTGATTGCCTCATCGGATAGATAATAGTCCTGATTTGGATTCCATCCAGGTTCTGAAGAACCAACGGGGGCGGTCTTTGCCGAATCGTCTGATGCAAACAACTGGATTCTAAATTCGTTGTAGGAGGCGCCATCATAAGGGACTATGTACGAACCGGTGTCATCGGTAGGAGGAATGAAGGCGAAATGAAGGTAGGTGTCGCCCGTTTCTTACGCCATCAGGTTTGTATCATCGGAAAAATCCAGTGCAGTATAATCTTCCAGACTGGTTGAAGGTTCACTCGACGTAGATGTATCGTAGTAGGTAAAATGAGTCGGTGTATCGAAAATGTAATTAATCATCGCACTGTAATATTCAACTGTTCCATCATCATAGACGACCTCTACGGTCCATACATCTCCAACGGCAAATAATTCTCCAAGGCGACCTACTGGTATTTTTGTCGAAATAGCGAAGGTGTTGGGATCGTTGAGATGCTTTGGGATGTTATAGCCGTCCACCCCAGTCTTAAAATCCGCCCACTGCATCGGATTTGCTGCCGGTCTGAATTTGCTTTCGTCTGCAAGAGTATATTCAGCCCATGCTTCGCCATCACGTGCGAATTCAACCGCGTCAAGATGAACTGCATATACTGGTGAACTCGGGACATACAACCGTACGGAAGCTACCGCTGCGAACTTGGCTGTATCTCTGTATCTCAAGCGGAAGTCCAGACGCATATCGCGCTGTAGATTTTCCTCGATTTTTACTGGGTCGACCGAATCGTATGAACGTACTCCTGAATTTTCTCTGATATCAAGCAGAAATCCGATAGAAAATTCGGCTGAACTTTTATCAGGGGAGAATGTCCCGTACGGAGTAGGATCCCAATCGTCCAAAATGCCGTCTCCGTCGTCATCCGCATCGACGACATTTGGTAGACCGTCTCCGTCTGGGTCGGCCTTCCCTCCTTTAGGATCTAAAAGCGGATCAGCAAGAATGGTGTCGAGACCTTTACCGAAATTACCGTTATCACCAAATCCGATTAGTTCTGCCTCCGTATCGACTTTGGCAACGATAGCAATATCGATGTCCACCGGGGTCTGTACCATCACAACACCCGGTTCAGCCGGCAGTTGGAGAGAACCCAGCGCGGTAGATTCGTCAACAGCCAATCCGGTAACAACTTCATCTTCGACTGAACGTGTTGC
>JAAYDK010000034.1 GCA_012729295.1 Spirochaetales bacterium
AATGATCGTACAGCGGTATTTCCAGTTCCTGGGGTGAGCCGTCGTTCAGCGTGTTGCTGCACATTTGAAGAATTTCGGGAGCGCCTGCAATCTGAACCAACCGCAAACCCTGCAGCATTTGTTCAGATGCATCATTTCCGAGCAAGAGGTTTTTTGCCGCTTTATTAGCCTGCATCACCACCAGCTGTCTGTTCACATAGAGAATTCCCTCGTTCATAGAATCGAGGATCGTGACATAAAGCTTGCGTTCGTTGTCCAGCAAAGTAATCTGGTTTCGCAATTGAACTGCCATCGAATTGAGCGTATTGGCTAATATCGAAAACTCGATCGGAGAGTCGACATATACTCGTTCATTAAAATTACCTTTCGATATCTCTTTTGCAGTATTTGTAATGCGGGTAAGCGGTCGTGCAAGACGCTGAATCGCGATTATCGTAACACCGGTACAAATGAGCAAGACTATGACAATGCCCTGAAAGAGAAACATTGTGTACGTACGGTTGTACGCACGCAATTCGGAGAGCAGTCTTGATACTCTGATGACGGCATCGCCGTCTGTTCGATCGATCTTTGCTGCATAGTACAGAACAGGGACATCCTGTGTCGTACTGGTACGTTCGCTAAATCCGCTTCCATTGGAAAGAGCCTGGACCACCTCGCTTCGCCATGCATGGTTGTCCAGTACCGAAACATCGTATCGTGAGTCGTACCAGACTGTCCCGTCGGCCTTAATCAGGGTAATTCGGATATCTACCGATTCAGCGTACTGTTTCAGCACCTGTGCATCGAATCGGTCAAGTTGTTCGGCGACATACTCCGCATTATGCTGTAAGTTCCGATACGTGGAGCTTTTCAATGTTTCGGTGTTTGCCAGTAATGCGACAATCGTACTACCCGACAAAGAAATCACAAGCACCGCAACGGCAAAAAGAATCATCTTGGTGCGGATCGTTTTTTTTATCATGAAGGTTCCTGAAACGAATAGCCGATACCCCAGACAGTTTTAATCGACAGGCTGCCCTCAACCAATTTTTTCCTCAGACTGGCAACCTGAACATCGATCGAGCGTTCGGTAACGGGATACGAATCCCCGCGCAATGATGAGATAAGTTGATTACGGGTAAAAACCCGGCCGACATTAGTGGCAAACAATATCAGTAAACTGAATTCTGTGGCGGTTAGGTTTAATTCGAGCGATCCCCAATACGCTTCTCGACGTACGGAATCTATACGCAGAGGGCCGACGGTGATGGAAGTCTCGGTGCCGGTTTCCTTTGAAGCAGAGCTGCGTCGAAGCAGGGCTTTGATATTCGCTACAAGAATTTTTGGATTGAACGGTTTCGGGATATAATTGTCGGCGCCGAGTTCGAGTCCGGTAATGATGTCGGTCTCATCGGTTCTTGCCGATACGATAATTACCGGTAGCGAGAGAAGCTTCCACTCGTATCGTATGGTTTTTAGGACTTCGATACCCGACATGCCGGGCAGCATCAAATCTAAAGAAATAATATCGGGTCGCTCCTGTTCGATGCTTTGCAGTGCTTCCCGACCGGTAGCTGCCCGTCTGGTAGCGAACCCTTCGCGTTCAAGGTGGTAGCAAATTAATTCCTGAATATCGGGTTCGTCTTCTACCACAAGTACTACAGTATTACGTGCCATGGCTCTAGCGTACCAAAGTAGGGAATACTGCTCAAG
>JAAYDK010000338.1 GCA_012729295.1 Spirochaetales bacterium
ACCATCCTGTTATCGACGCAGGCTTTCGCTGTCTCAGTACAAACAAACGGACGCGTCGAAGATCCGTTCTCTTCCGAAAGCCTTCTTGCGGGAAAAGATTTTACCATTCAGCTTACGGAAGCGGAACGTCAATTATCTGAAAAATTCTCCGTTCAGCTTTCAGTGATAGGAAAGGGCGATCCGCTGTACGTATGGTTCGGGCACACAGGTTTAGTGGTGAATGACGGACGCGATAATCGGAAAATCATGTACGACTACGGAATTTTTTCTTTCAGAAGCGGATTTTATAAATCGTTCATCATGGGCAGGTTATTGTATGAAGTTTGGGCTACCAATGCCGAAGCAAGATTTCGCCAGACGGTAGAAGAAAATCGATCGGCCAGACTCATCGACCTTCAGCTGGACCCATCTGCAAAACTCGAACTTATCAGATTTCTAAATTTCAATACCCAAACAGAAAATCAGCAATATTTATATCATCATTACTATGCGAACTGCTCAACGAGAATACGGGACGTCATCGATAAGGCAGTCGACGGGCAATTCCGTACATGGGCGCTGGGGCAACCGTCGCCTTATACGATACGGCAGGATGTGATGCGCCATACCGCACCCTACCCGTTCATCGATTGGGCACTTAATTTCCTCCAAGGAGGCGCCATCGACAAACCTGTTACACTATGGGAGCGGATGTTTATTCCCGAAGTACTGGAGCAGGCCGTACTTGATTTTCACTATACGAACGAACAGGGCAAATCGGTTGCTCTGGCTTCTGCAGTGCAAAGCTTGCATGTCCAATCTGATTCGTCGGTTCGCCCTCCCGTACTGAGTACGTACCGACCTTCAACAATCTATTGGTTTGTTGGGTCTACTGCAGCCGGTTTGATAGTACTCATTATGAAAATCCTCAGTACGATCACAGGGTCTCGTGGTCTTCGATTATTGTTTCGTTTCTTATTTGGTTTTTTCAATTGGGGATGGACGCTAGCAACCGGATTTGCCGGTTCGCTCTTGCTGTTCATGATGCTCTTTACCACCCACGACTACAGCTATTGGAACGAGAACATTATTTTCGTCAATCCACTGCTTTTGGTTATGTCGATACAATCTTTACGTATCATCGCGGGTAAACCAAAAGCATTGAAGCGTTTTGAAAATCTTAACGGATTTCTAGCACTGGTAACGCTTATCGTCATGATGGCAAAGGTACTGCTACCCGAATACCTCATCCAGGCCAATTGGCAGATCATTCTCACCATGCTTCCGTTGTATCTGAGCAATGCTCCGTTGAAATTCGAACGCAATAGAAAACAGAAAGAGTCTTCTAAAAGACGCGATGGCGCAACTTTACGCGAAGACTCTTCCGATTTTAATGATTTATAAGACGATTCTGGTGCCCTTGTCGCCATAGAGAGATTCGTACAAATGATCCGGATCGGTAATGATACCCACATTACCGGTCGACCGCACGAAATCAGTCATCGCGAGGATTTTAGGTAGCATGCTGCCGGGTGCGAAATGACCATCTTCGATATACTTTGCACATTCGTCGAGCGTAATACGATCCAGAAAGCGTTGCTGAGGCTTTTTATAATTCAGACAGACTTTTTCTACTGCAGTTGAGATGATGAAGATATCAGCTTTCAGCTGTTTCGACAGTAAGGCTGCCGCAAGATCTTTGTCGATGACAGCCTCCTTACCTTCCAGGTATCCGTCTTTACTTCTTATCACAGGGATACCTCCTCCGCCGGCGGCGATGACGATAATCCCGTTTTCAACTAAAGTCTTAATCGTTTCCAACTCAATAATCGAAACCGGCTTCGGAGATGCAACTACCCTACGGTAACCGCGTCCCGCATCCTCAACGATATCCCAACCATCTTTGATGCGATGCTGTTGTGCATCGTGTTCACTCATGAACGAGCCGATTGGTTTCGTTGGTTTTGCGAAAGAAGGATCGTAAGGATCTACCTCGACCTGCGTCACAACAGTTGCTACCGGTTGTTCTAGTCCTGCTTTTATGAATTCGTTATACAGAGCCATCTGCAATTGGTAGCCGATCGCTCCCTGTGTGTCTGCAACGCAAGAATCGAGCGGAACCGTATGCAATATTGATTTTGCATACTCGGAACGCAATAATATAAAGCCTACTTGCGGACCGTTTCCGTGAGCCAGCACCACCCTGTGTCCGGTTTTTACTAACCGGACGATGTTAGCAGCAGTTTTACGAGCTGCTTCGTATTGTGATTGCACAGAAACATGCTTGTCGTCTTCAATCAGCGAATTACCCCCGATAGCGATGACGATCAATTTGCTTTTTTCCATACTAAACATCCTTCTTATTGAATCGCGATGCGAAATGTATTGGATTATAGCAATGAAATGCAACACAATGCAACAAGTTTACTACAATTCAAGAGAGTGCCGGAGTTTTTAAAATAATGTATACTGCCTGTATAGGAGATACGTTATGCCCGATATGCTGGTCAATTTGCTTGACATACCGCCACTCGAACCTGAGCTCGAACGAATGAAGAATCTTCAGGTTACCATACGTAGAGCGCTTACTCCGGACAAGCTGCAAATTCTCGAATGGGTGGGCCGGCATTCTGGTCCCGATACAGTCGGTGAAGCCGACGCATGCTTCAGCCGAATTCCCGTTTCTCTATTTTTAGCTACCCGTGAAAAGCAGATTATCGGTTACGCCTGTTATAACGCTACAGCTCCCGACTTTTTCGGGCCTACACGAGTGATGGATGCGGAGCAATCAAAAGGCATCGGAAGAGCGTTGCTTATCAGAAGCCTGCACGCGATGCGGGACGAAGGATACATATATGCCATCATCGGAGGGGTCGGACCGGCAGAATTTTACCGGGTTAGCGTTGGAGCTATGATGATTGAACATTCCCATCCGGGCATCTATCGTGATTATCTGGGGAATTAAGACTATAAAGGATGAATCCGTACATCGCTTTACTAAACCGACTATCTCCGGTATTGTTCGGTGTTAAAGCATTATTCTAAGGTTATGGAGAACCACTCATGGAAAACCAGCAAAAAAAGCAATGGATCGTTTTCGCCCTCTATGTAACCTCGATGGTACTGGTCAACACGCTCGGTTCGAAGATTACCACGATATTCGGTGTTCGCGTATCTGTCGGAATTTTGTTCATGCCGGTGCTCTTCGTCGCAACCGACGTTGTTAGTGAGGTCTTCGGTCGAAAAACTGCAACATTGTTCGTGAACATCTCGACCGCAATGTTGATTTTCATGTTTTTTATGATGTGGGTTTGTATTCAGATGGAACCGTATCCGACATGGGGCATGCAGGAAGCCTATACAACCATTTTCGGTTCGAGCATGCGCATGACGATTGCCAGCGTTACCTCGTTTTTACTTTCTCAGCATGTAGATGTGATTACATTCTTTCTTTTTAAAAAATTAACTGCAAACAAAGCATTCTGGCTGCGCAAGAATCTTTCGACTATGGTAAGTCAGTTTATTGACACCACCGTGTTCATGTTCATAGCCTTTTATCGAACCACAGACCAATATACTGCTGCATTCATCTTTTCGCTCATCATCCCGTATTGGCTGTTTAAAATAGTATTTGCCGTTGCCGATACCCCGCTGTGCTACCTTGGAGTCTGGTGGTTAAAAAGGGAGCCCCGTTCTTCAAGAAATTTAAATCAGAGCGAAAGTAAAAACACGAACTAAGGATTATAGGTGTGAAACAGATCGTTTGTTTTGGAGATAGCATTACCGGAGGAAGGTACGGAATCGGTTTTACCCGATACCTTTCAATGCCACTTTCGGTACATGGTATTGACGGCGATACATTATCAAACATTCTTAATCGTTGTACTACATGGTTGAAAAAACCGAGACCGAACAGTTCTTGTATCGTAATCGAAGGTGGAGCAAATGACCTGCTGATTCCCGAAATGTCACGTACAAACAGTAACTGGGAATCTTTGGGTACTCGTGTAAGGATGAGCGGTGCTTCTCCTGTTGAGCGACTAGATCAGTTTGTCGAACAGATCGACACCAGCTTGCGCGAACTGGTGGCAAGAGGAAAAAATCTACCGGTAATCGTCTGTTCGATCCCTCCCTTGGGAGAACGACTCGACTCGCAATTAAATCGAAGGCGGACATTGGTAAATCAAGCCTTACGCCAGATTGCCATCGCCCATGACTGTATCTGGTGCGATATCGGTGCTGCTCTTGAAGCACTGATCAAACAGACATGCGTCAGACTTGGGTGGGAACAAGCGTCAGGCTATCTTCCCGGATCACCCGATTCGATGCAAGAAGATGTTGCCTATATCAGAGGTGATGAATCGAGAGCACACATCCTATCAGAGCACAGACTGCTTGTTTCTACGGTAGACGGCCTACATCCCAATGCCCTCGGTGCCCGACTTATTGCAGAAATCATCGAACGCTGCATACCAATATTTTAGGATCAACAACCTGAATACTTCACGCAAGCCAAAAGTTTGATTACATTAGCTATGCGGGCAACCCGCTCAAATATGTATTGGAGGAAATTATTCATGGCAGACCAGGAACTAATGCCCGTTGAGCAGACGCTTCCACATAATGTATTCATACTCCCGCTCGTCGGGAATCCAATATTCCCTGGATTATTCACACCATTGGTGATAGAAAGCCGAGAGGATATCGAAATTGTCAACCAGGCGATGACGCACGGGGGCGATTTAGGCTTGTTACTCGTCAAAGACGATACGAAGGTCGAATACGACCCTGAAAATCTCTATCGGGTCGGAACCATCGCGAAAATTATCAAGCGCATCAAACTTCCCGATGGAGGAATGAACATTTTCATCTCGACACTCAAGCGTTTCCAGGTAAAAGAATTTCATAATACCGGTAATTTTATCGTGGCAGAGGTCGACTACCTCGAAGACATAGAGGACAATCCCCAGGAACTGAAAGCCTGGACTCGTCAGCTCATTACCGAGATGAAGCGATTATCCAAAGGAAATCCCCTGTTTACGGAAGAGATGCGGCTGAATATGGTGAATATCGACCAGGCTGGGAAAATGGCCGACTTCATTGCCAGCATCATAAATGTCGATAGACGTCAGCAACAGAGAATCCTCGAAACACTCAACGTACGGCGGCGGATGGAACGTGTTCTCGTATTTATTAAGAAAGAGCAACAGCTGCTTGCGATGCAGGAACAAATTCAGAACCGGGTTAACAGTAAGCTTGAGAAAAATCAGCGCGAATATTTCTTACGGGAAGAACTGAAGCACATACAGCAGGAATTGGGGCTTACAAGCGACCCGCGAAGTGCTACATACAATAAATTAGCGAAACAGATCGCAGCGCTCAACCTTCAGGGAGAAGTTCTGGAAGCCGTTACCTCTGAATTGGAAAAGTTTCAGTCTCTCGACCCCAACTCTCCGGATTATTCGATTACGAGAACCTACCTCGAGACCATAGCTGCCCTTCCCTGGCAGGAGCCGAAACCTGAAGACTTTTCGCTTGAAGCTGCGAAAAAGATTCTTGAACGCGACCATTACGGCCTCAAGGACGTAAAGGACCGCATTTTGGAATACCTGGCGGTACGTAAGAAGAAACAGGATACCAAAGGTTCGATTATCTGCCTTGTCGGACCTCCGGGAGTCGGAAAGACTTCGGTAGGCCGTTCAATCGCCAGAGCCCTTAAAAAAGAATACTTCAGGTTCTCGGTTGGCGGTATGCGCGACGAGGCAGAGATCAAAGGCCACAGGCGCACTTACATCGGAGCGATGCCCGGGAAGATTATCCAAGGGCTTAAGACGGTAAAAACCAAGAACCCCGTATTTCTCATCGACGAAATCGACAAAATGGGTATTTCGTTCCAAGGAGATCCCGCTTCTGCCCTTCTCGAGGTTCTAGATCCTGAACAAAACGTAACGTTCCGCGATTATTATCTTGACTTGCCGTTTGACATTTCCGAAGTATTGTTTATCGTTACTGCAAATACACTTGAAACGATACCAAGACCATTATTGGACCGAATGGAAGTCATACAGATTGCCGGTTATACCACGCAGGAGAAACTGATGATCGGCAAAAAGTACCTGATTCCTAAATCACTGAAAAAACACGGACTCAATCGCAAAGAAATATCATACTCTACGGCGATCCTCACTGAAATTGCAGAATCGTATGCGCGCGAGGCCGGTGTAAGAAATTATGAGAAATCTCTGGATAAGATTCATCGAAAAGTAGCCCGCGAAATTCTCGAATCAAATCCGAAGCTCCCGATTACGGTTACTCGCCAGAGGATGATCAAATACCTCGGTCAACCGATTTTCCATGAGGACGAAATACTTCGTGCTGATAAACCCGGTATGGCAATCGGACTTGCATGGACAAGCATGGGTGGAGATACGCTCGCAATCGAAGCGGTTGCTTTTTCAGGAAAAGGTGAACTGAAAGTCACCGGCCAGCTTGGAGAAGTCATGCAGGAATCGGTGTCAATCGCGCTCACCCATATCAAATCGATCAGCAGTTCTCGAGGAATCGACCCATCTTGGTTCGAATCACATTCGATTCACCTGCACGTTCCGGAAGGTGCTACTCCGAAAGACGGGCCATCTGCAGGTATCACCATGGCGTGTGCACTCTATTCGCTTATTAAAAATTCGGTGATTAGGGAGCATCTTGCGATGACTGGAGAACTTGATCTAGTCGGAAAAGTAATGCCCATCGGAGGCTTGAAGGAAAAAGTACTGGCTGCCAAACGTAATAAGATCGAAACCATTATCATACCTGCTTTTAACAAACGGGATTTGGATGAATTAGACGAAGAGATAACGAAAGGAATTGACTTCCATCCGGTAAAACACTTTGATGAAGTGTTGAATATTGCATTCCCACATGATAAAAAGGCAAACGGTCAAACGTCATGATGGAACTGTTGTCGCCTGCAGGTGATCTTGAAAAATTACGCATCGCTTATGCCTATGGCGCAGATGCAGCATACGTAGGACTTGGAAAATTTTCTTTACGCGCTCGCGCCATAAATGTACATGAAGCGGAAATTGAAGCCATCAAAAAAATCAAAGGGAATAGGAAATTATATGGTACAATCAATATCCTTTTTCATGAGGAAGATATACAAGCTTTAGAGTCGCAACTGGAAGTGATCGCCGAATATCCGTTCGATGCATTTATCGTAAGTGATTTGGGAGCTGCCGAACTTTTACGGCATCGCTTTCCCGAAATTCGCCTTCATCTCAGCACGCAAGCCAGTTGCCTCAATAGTCGGGCTGTGAGAGCCTATAAGCATCTTGGTTTTTCACGGATTATTCTCGGACGAGAGGCTTCTTTAGACGACATCAAGCGAATTCGTGATGCCGTCGACGATATCGAGCTGGAAACATTTGTACACGGGGCTATGTGCATGGCCTACTCGGGACGCTGCCTGCTCAGCGCTTTTATGGCAAATCGCAGCGCGAATCAAGGTGATTGCGCTCACTCCTGCCGGTGGGATTATAGAATCATGCAGCACTCCCAGAATACCGAAAGCGACGAATACCAGATTGCACTGGAGGAAAAGCAACGCCCGAACGAGTATTTCCCTATATATGAGGAAGACGGGTATTCGACGATTCTCTCCTCAAAAGACCTTTGCATGATCGATCACTTATCTGAATTGGAATCTGCAGGTGTCTCTTCGATAAAAATCGAAGGACGTATGAAATCCTTGTATTATGTTGCGACGGTGACACGAGCATACCGGAAGGCATTGGATACAGCAGATTGGAAACCATTCCGTGACGAGTTGTTCCATGTCAGTCACCGCGAATTTACAACCGGTTTTTATTACGATCATGAGGCTTCGGATGTACAGACCACAGAAAGCTACATCAGACCGTATCTGTTTATCGGTATTGTCGGTGAACGTCGCGCAGACGGCTTGTTTGCGCTTCATTTGAAAAATTCCATCTCACATGAGAAACCGATCGAATTTATCGGACCAGATATTGTAGCGGCCACAGACGATGCATTTGAATTATTTGACGAAGCTCTTCAGCCGGTCAACATGCTCCATCACCATCAAAAAGCGTTTATCAGAACCAGCGTTCCAATACAAACCGATTATATCGTAAGAAGACCTCGACTGTAGGTATTCTCGAGTTGTCACTGACGTTGAAGATGTTTATACTCGTTTTATGGGAAAAAAGAGTTTGCTGCTGATTCTTGTGCTCGTCAGTGCACTCGCGTATGCGGACGTTCAAGATGAATTGACATACCAATGGGGCTATCTGAAGCACATAAGTGGCTTTGAGATGTTTGTTGCCTCGGTACTCAACGATCACATGCTCATTGAATCCGAACAATATTATCATAATGTATATACAGCTATCGATACATCATCATTTCCAAACGGCCTGGGGGCGCTTGCGAAAGCAAAAGCCTCCATCATGTTCGCACGTAGTTACGTAGAGCTTGACAATTCGTCAACACAAAAAATCAAAGAATTACTTGATGCAGCCGAAACCCTATTATCACAATCTGAAGCAGAAGGCGCCTCAAGGGCAATGGTTATGACCTTGAGAGCCGATCTTGCGTCGGTCAGATATCTTTATAGTGGAAAACTCGGAGATGCTCTTGCCGTTTCGAAGGCAATCGATGCCGTGTACCGTGAATTTCCTAATGATTTGAATGCAAGACTGCTTAAAGCCGATAAGATGCTGTACGCACCTGCTATCGGGGGCGGTGACACGCGAAAGGCACTCGATCTATTTATTGGAGTATGGAATCAGATAGAAAAACACGAGGTATGCCGATGGGATTTGTTTACTACCGCAGCCGGTCTTGGTTCGGCTCTGCATAAGTCGAAAGACGATCGAGATCTCACCTATATCTCGTTTGCCTGCAGCTTGTATAGCGGTGATCAAGTCATCAACGAACTGTTCCAATCGCTGACAAGGGGACAGTAAATGCTCATATACGGTATCCTGCTGCTTTTTGTAGGTTTGTATGGTGCGACCCTATCAATCGTCAATATGATGGCAATGCGTTCGTACGCACCCAAGTCGCAGGAAATCATCACCGACGGACCGATGATTTCTGTGTTAATCCCCGCAAGAAACGAGGAGACCAGCCTTCCAGCTACTTTAGAAGCAATGATAGTGCAAAATTATAAAAATTTTGAAGTTCTGGTATGTGACGACAATTCGACGGACGGAACTTGGGAGGTCATATCCCGCTACGCTCAGATGGATAAAAGAATCAGAGGCATCCAAGGCAGACCGCTCGTGGACGGTTGGCGCGGCAAGGTTTATGCGATGGAACAGATGCTTCACCAAGCAAAAGGAGAAATCGTACTTATCACAGACGCAGATATCCACCATGCCCCGAACAGCCTCTCCTACGGGTACTCGGCCTTGATCAAGAATAAGGTCGATATGGTCAGCGGCTATGCACGGGAGTCTGTTCGTTCACTTTGGACCCAGGTTTTGATATCTGCAAGCCTCTTTATTACTGTGTTCTATGTATTACTCCCGCTTCAACGTAAATTCCCAAAACCATTTTTTGCCATGGCAATCGGTCAATATCTGATGGTTCGCACCTCAGTTTTGCGTTCGATGGGCGGCTTTTCGTGTATGAAGCATGTGGTCACCGACGATATCGAACTAGCCAAACAGGTAGTCAAGCATGGTTACAAACAACAATTCCTTGATTTAAATCCTATTTTACGCGTGACGATGTATGAACAGTTTAGCGATGCGTTTACTGGAATCAGCCGCAGTGTGTATCACCTGACCGGTCAACGCTCACCGTTAATTTTCTTGTTCGTCGTACTTGCTTTATTTTTATTAGGTACTTCTCTTTTCGTTTCTTTTTGCGTCTTTATCTACCAAATGATTGCCTTGGGCAATCCTTCATTATCTGTTCTCCTGGCAATAACGGGTTCGATTCTATTGTATCTCGGTTGGATAGCCTCTGCTCTTTTTCATAACTACCGATTATCGACTGCCCTACTCGGTCATTTCGTTTTCATCCTTGTAGGATGGGCATACCTGTACGGTATGTACCTCAAAATCTCCAAACGAGGGATGGTCTGGCGCGGTCGTCCACTCACCTAAATGGCCAATTTTCACTTAAATATTGATGTTTTTAACGTTAAGGCTTTGTTTTTTCTTGTGTTTTGAATCGAATATGCTACTATATAACAAAGAAATCTATAGGAGGCACGCACATGACTATCCATGAGCAGATTGTTGCCCAATACGAAGCGTATATCGCTGAGAACCAGAAATTCACCGTAAAAGGTGTAAAAGCTTCTGCCGCGAGAGCTCGCAAAGCATTGGGTGAGTTGTCCAAACTCGCTAAAGACCGCAGAAAAGAGATTCAGGATGAGAAAAACGAAGCCTAACGGTGTTTGACAACCAATACTGTTGTGCTCAATGTACATGAAAAAGCCTGCGTTTGATTCGCAGGCTTTTTTTGGTACTCCTATAACGCTTGCAACAGTTTGAGGTGCCGTTGACCTTTTTCGATCTTTTCTTCAAATTCAGACTTCTTACTATGTTCTTTCTCTATCGCTTCAGGCTTTGCATTAGATAAAAATTGTTCGTTTGAAAGCTTTTTCCTAACGCTTTCGAGCGATTGTATGTTCTTATGTAATTCAGTCTGAAGTTTTTCAATCTCGCGTTCTACGTCTATTGCTTGTCGTACGAATACGAACGATTCGAATCCGTGTCCAGCTACCGGAAGGGTTTTTGCTACTTCAGATTCGTGAGAAACATCGATGACGAGTTCGGAAGCTCCAATGAAGTAAGCTATCAAATCTTTCTGCTGAAAAAAGAATGACGCTTCTTGAAAATCGCGATCTGGCCGTAAAACAACACGTATTCGTTTTTCCGGTGCTATATGCATTTCGGCACGTACGGTTCGAATTGATTTAACCACGTCCTGAAGCAACGAAACTTTATTCAGATCATTCGGGCTGTCGAGAGAATGTTCCCATACTGGATAGCTGGCCTGAATGACGCTTCCTTCTGTGTTTGGTAGTTTCTGATAAATCTCTTCGGTTATGAATGAAAGGAACGGATGCAGTAATTTCATCTGGTAGGCCAAAAGGTCGAGTGTTACCGAAATGATACGATCTTTTTCGTTGTCTTCGGAGCGATTGAGCATATACTTTACTGCTTCAACATACCAGTCGCAAAAATCATTCCAGAATAGATCATACACAGCCTGGGCCGCATCGTTGAAGCGATAGCTTTCGATTGCCGCGGTAACCTTAGCGGCAGCTTGATTCGCCTGATGATACATCCAGCGGTCGAAAACGGAATAATCTTCTTGTTTCACCGTTACCAGATTGCGACCTTCAAGATTCATCAGTAAGAATCTTGTGGCATTCCAAATTTTGTTAGCGAATCTAGAGCCGAGTTTGAACGATTCGAGGTCGACAAGTATATCCTGGCCTTGGGCTGCCATATAGCACAAGGTGAATTTCATTGCATCGGCTCCGTAGGAATCTACGACATCGAGAGGATCGATTCCGTTACCGAGGGATTTTGACATTTTTCGTCCCTGCTTGTCACGAACCAATCCTGTGATATAGATATCCTTAAACGGTACCTCGCCCAAGAATTCCAGTGCGGCCATTATCATTCGAGAAACCCAGAAGAAAATGATATCGTACCCTGTAACGAGCGTACTAGTCGGGAAGAAGGTTTTCAAATCTTCAGTATCGTCAGGCCAGCCTAATGTACTAAACGGCCAAAGCCAAGAACTGAACCATGTGTCCAACACGTCTGACTCTTGCTCGATATTGGAGCTCGAGCATTTCGTACAGGCTGTCGGGTCGTCTCTGAGCACCATCATATGACCGCAGTCTTTGCAATACCATACCGGAATACGATGTCCCCACCACAATTGCCGGCTGATGCACCAGTCCCTGATATTTTCAAGCCAATGGGAATAGGTATTTTCCCATCGTTTTGCATAAAACGATATATGCTCGTCTTTCCATGCCTGCAGAGCTTTATCAGCCATAGAACGCATCGAGACGAACCATTGTTCGGATACATATGGTTCAATCATGGTATGGCAACGGTAACAGTGGCCTACGTCGTGATCATGGCGGCTGCTTCCTTTAAGAAAGCCGTTTGCAGTGAGGTCTGCAATCACGGCCTTGCGTGCTGTTAAAACATCCATGTGGCGGTATGCAACAGGGACCTCTTCGTTTAAGGTTCCGTCCGGGTTCAAGATATTGGGAGTCGGCAGGTCATGGCGTTTTCCGACTTCCCAGTCGTTCGGATCGTGTGCCGGTGTAATTTTCACCATCCCCGTACCAAATTCCATATCAACATAGCTGTCTGCAATAATCGGGATAGCCTTGTTGGTCAGCGGTAATATCAATTCTTTTCCGATAAGAGCGGTATACCGTTCGTCAAGCGGATTCACGGCTACCGCTACATCGCCGAACATGGTTTCCGGTCTCGTGGTAGCCACGGTGATTTCTCCAGAACCGTCTTTAAAAGGATACGCTACTTGATATAGGCGACCTTCGACAAGCTGATAGTCGACTTCATCGTCTGCTAGAGCAGTACCGCAATGCGTACAATAGTTTACGAGATAGTTTCCACGATAGATTAAGCCTTTTTCATATAAGCGAACAAACGATTCGCGTACAGCCCGCGATAAGCCTTCGTCCATAGTAAAGCGCTCACGGTCCCAATCGCACGAACAACCGATCTTTTCAAGCTGCCGGACAATAATGTCGTGGTGATGCTCTTTTACTTTCCACGTCTCTTCAATGAAGGCCTCCCGACCGATCGTCTGGCGGTGTAATCCTTTTTTTGCCAACTGCCGTTCTACTACATTTTGCGTAGCGATACCTGCATGGTCCGTTCCCGGTACCCACAATGTCGGTCGGCCGTTCATTCGATAATAACGAATCAGCGTATCCTGCAGCTGGTTGTTGAGTGCATGTCCCATATGGAGAATTCCGGTAACATTCGGAGGCGGCATTACAATGACAAAAGGTTTTTCATTGCCGGATTTCGGCTTAAAATATCCGCCATCGCGCCAATATTGGTAAATGCGATCTTCGAAATCCTTTGGATTATATGCTTTCTCAAGTTCAACAGCTTTCATCGCAGCCTCCCGTTCAATACAGTGACCAATACTAGCAAATCGGATTATGAATTACAACACGAAAACAGGATTGCTTGTTTCGGCAATCCTGTTTGAGAATGAAATAAAAGTGATTATTCTACTGCTCTACAGTCGGTTCTTCTGCGGGTTTCTCGCTTCCAATTTCGTTTTGGTCAGTCTGGTGTACAACCGGTTGAATTTCTTTAACCTTGACCTCTACTTCGTATCCGCGGGAACTGAGGTATTGAAGAATCTCTTCTAAGGTGAAATTTTCTAACAATTTTGCTGCTGAAAGATTTTCGGTTGCTCGAACCTGCACAACAGAACCTGCTGACGGAATGGCTACATTCGGAATGATCTGTCCAGTGGGTAGCCCGTCGGGCCTGGTGAACAGCAATACACCGGTAAGAATCACGACAAAAGCCGCTGCTGTCGCCATTACCATAGGCATAGAAACCCGAAAGGTTTTGCGAAAGATGTTGATATGTTTTTTTTCAATAATATTTTTCTCGATAAACGAGAGTACTTTTTCCTGATGCGGCTGTATCTCCTGCTGGGTTAGCGCGGATGACAAGAGAGTTTCTCTAAGTCTCTTAAGTTGTTCCAATCGCGTATTGCACGCCACACAGTAATTAAGGTGCTCGATTACTTGGGTTTTCCACGGTTCTCCAAGTTCACCGTCAAGATAGGTGTTCAGTATTTGATCATCAAGACACATGCATCTCCTCCCGGTCCAGCATCGATTCCATAATTTTTCTCGCTCGGTGTACCCGGACCTTAACGTTGCTTTCGGAAATGCGGAGAATGCCCGCAATCTGCTTATAATTCAGATCTGCATACTCCTTCAACACCAGCACCGACTTCAGCTTCTCAGGCAGCCGCTCGACTGCGCTTCGAACCATCGCACGTGTCTCATCACCTATCAGGGCTTGTTCTCCATTCAGAATCGGTAACGACGGAGCCTTCTTCAGACGTTCCACCGTTGCGTCTTCGCGGGCTTTACGCTTGATGACATTGATTGACATGTTTTTCACTACCCTAATCAACCAATACTTAGCTTCATCAACCGATTGGAAATCGATACCCTTTTCATAAAACCGGATGAACGCTTCCTGACAGATATCTTCCGATACGTCCATGTTGTACGTGATGTGGTATGCGACCCTCATCACTACTGGAAACACCTGCTCATAGACGGACCTGAACGACTTACTGTCGCTGCTGTGTACTTCCATACGCTTAACAACTCATCCCTAGTTTTGGTTACAACGGCGCGATACAATTGTTTCGCCCGGGGTATCTTTTATTTGATAACCAGCTTCTTCTACTATAGCACGCAACTCGTCGGCGCGCTTGTAATTCTTGTTGCGTTTCGCTTCGGTCCGCTGGCTTACCAGTTCCAATATGTTTTGAGGAATGGAAACTTCATCGACAATTGGCTTAATTTCAGCCAGATTAAAGCCAAGTATTCGATCCATTTGAAAGGCACAGGCCAACTTTTCAGAATCAGAGAGTGTTTTGTCGCGCAGCATGCTCCACAACACCGCCAGGCCACGAGGTGCGTTTAAATCATTTCCAAGGAATGTTTCGAATTGCTCGATGTATTGTTTTGCCTGGTCACTAAGATTATGTGCATATGAAGCCTGTTTCATCAATGACGCAATTTTCTCAAATAGATTTTTCCTTCCGTTCGCCGCGGCTTGAAGCGCTTCCCAGGAGAACTGCAATTGGGAGCGATAATGACCTCCGATGCAAAAGTACCGGTAGTCCATCGGATCAAATCCCTGCTCTTTAAGTAGTTGTAAAGTTAGGAACTCCCCTTTCGATTTTGACATCTTACCCGTATCGTTCACTAAAAATTCGCCATGAATCCAATAGTTTACCCACGTTTTGCCCGTTGCCGCTTCGCTTTGGGCGATTTCATTGGTGTGATGGACGCCGATATGGTCGATACCTCCGCAGTGGATATCGAACGACTCGCCTAGGTAATGCATGCTCATTGCCGAACATTCGATATGCCAGCCCGGATACCCTACGCCCCATGGAGAATCCCACAACATTGCCTGGTTCTCAAATTTCGATTTGGTAAACCATAAAACGAAATCCTTTGGATTGCGTTTGTTCGGATCGATATCGATTCTTGCCCCCGATTGCAATTCATCGAGGTTCAGCCTTGCCAGGCGCCCGTAATCACTAAACGTATCGATACTGAAATATACGTTTCCGCCGGCAAAATACGTATGGCCGAGTTTTTCTAAACGTTGGATGAGCGCAATCATCACATCGATATGTTCGGTCGCTTTACAGGCGATTGAAGGCCGAAGGATATGCAGTTCGTCGGTATCGCTAAAGAATGCATCGGTGTAGAAGCGCGCGATCTCATACACATCCCGTCCCGTTTCCTGCGAGGTCTTGAGCATCTTGTCTTCACCGTCGTCATTGTCCCCGGTAAGATGTCCCACATCGGTAATGTTCATGACATGTTTGACTTCGTAACCCGAATAATCCAAAGT
This sequence comes from Spirochaetales bacterium, assembly GCA_012729295.1. Classification (GTDB taxonomy): domain Bacteria; phylum Spirochaetota; class Spirochaetia; order Sphaerochaetales; family Sphaerochaetaceae; genus JAAYDK01. The sequence continues at coordinate 15,651 of JAAYDK010000338.1, forward strand.
TCTTCGCAAAATATCTTCGAATATATAGGTCCGTAAGTTTCCTATATGAGCGAAATTATATACGGTCGGACCGCAGCAATACATGCGGACAAAACTGTTGGATATGGGCTCAAACGGTTCTATCGAACGACTCATGGTGTTGAATAAGGAAACGTTCATCACAAACTCCTTGGCACGTCGAGATCCGACTCATTGTCCGTCGGAGGAAATTGGGTTACTATACCCTACGTGGATACCACAATAAGGAATGAAGTTGAAAAAATCAATATCGACGCGATTTTGATTCGCGACGTACCGCTCGCTCCGCTCTGTTCTTATCGTACCGGAGGCGATGCCGATTTGTTGGGAACGCCGTCTAATCTTTCAGAATTACGAGCATTACTCGCCTATGCGTCAGAGCATGGCCTTTCAATCACCGTGTTGGGTGGCGGTACTAACGTTCTTGTTTCGGATAGAGGAGTCCGGGGATTAACCATTCTTACGACACGTCTTCATCAGGTTCATGTCAGAGGAACATTACTATGTGCACAAGCGGGATTGTCGGTTGACAAAACCATACAAATTGCAATCGAACACTCCCTGTGTGGACTTGAGTTGCTCGGAGGACTTCCCGGGACCATCGGCGGTGCGGTTCGCGGTAATGCCGGTGCGAACGGAGTCTGGCTCAGCGATTTCGTCGAATGGGTCGATTATATCGATATGGACGGTACGCTTGGTCGCGTTTTCCGCAGCGAAATGGATTTTTCCTACAAGCATTCATGTTTTTCTTCGAACAATTATGTCATTTACGAAGTTGTATTGCGTCTTATTCCAAATAAAGAGACTTCAGAAGCAATGCGAATGCGCGAACAAAGCCGTAGAAAACGATTTGTCGCTGGCCAGTTCGATTATCCTTCGGCAGGTTGTATGTTCAAGAATCCCGAAGGCTACTCAGCTGGCAAATTGATTGATCAGGCAAAATTAAACACGCTGACCGTAGGCGGAGCTGCAGTCAGTCACAAGCATGCAAATTTCATCATAAATCGTAGTGGCGACGCTACCAGCATGGACATGTATCGTCTATCCCAACAGATTGCAGAGCATGTCGAAAAGAGCGAACATATAAAACTCGAGCGAGAAGTACAACTTATCGGTCAGTGGTAAGACTGAACGAATAGGTTTTTCTCTCGTCAATAGAGGCTGCTAGGTCTAGCTTGCCTACACCGATTTCCCAAAACACAGCCGCTGACAATACGGCTCGCCCTGATGCATAGGCTAGTTTCGTTTGTATGGTAAGACCTTCTTTACTTTTTAACGTACAACCGACGGCTAACTTAACGTCTTTATAATCGATAAACGAAACCTCGGCCGAGGCAATCGTTTTCCATCGAAGTCCCGAATATGATCCGTCCAACGAATATGAGCTCGTTATCGACGATTCTCCGCGTACAGACCAGTTCTTCTTCGTTTTCACATGAGTTGCAATCGAATACGACTTGTGTGTAAATCCGATTTGTAAAGATAGTACATCTGAGCGTCTCTGTGCTTGATTTGCATAAGGGCTTGCAGAATAAATTGTTTGTTCAAATGTCGTCGTGCCGGACCAGCACTCTGAGCGAACATGTAATTTGATTGTTTCATTACCGAGACGGATTTCTTTTGCCCCATAGGCTATCGAATCGAGTGAAATGTTCATCTGAGGTGTGTATGTACGTCTGTATTCAAATCGAACATACGGCACGTCGATACCAATCTCATAATCCATACCGCAACAAAATCCCGATGGTATCGTGAGCCCGCTTGTTACATTTGCCGAAATATCGATAGTGCCTTCAGGAAAAATTTCTGTCGAAGGATATTTCCATACGTACTGCATCAGCATAAGCGGTCCTAGCGCTTGAGACCGATAATCGATCGACGTACCTGTTGAAATAAATGTAGACTGTCTGTCTGCATAGGCGATTGTGAGGATATTATCGAAAAAAGCATAGGCAAATCCACATCCGGAATATCCGTGATTACCGGTCCATGGATACAGTGCAAAGGAATACAAGCTGTGCTGATTATCCAACGGTATATTCAATAACAAGCCATCACATTGCGGTTTATCCTCTTGTTTGAATAATACACTCTGAGCACATTGTTCAATTCGTTTAGGTAAAGTAGAACTCGCACTTTGATCCAACATGCCTTTCAAAAATCCCACCCCTGACAGGTTGCCGATGGAGCACGAAAACGGTTCAACGTAATATGAGATGTTCATCGCTCCCGCGATCGAATAAGATACAGGCTTATCCACATCAAATCCACGATAGACAAGCGATAATCTTCCAAGGAAATCATTTCTGCGAAAGTCAGATTCGGCTTGTAAAGAAGAGCCTGCAGTATCGGTTTTAAAAGAAATCGCCATCATGTGGGCAAAACAGGACCAGTTTGTACAGCTATACACTGCGAGAAGCATGATACAGATGCACAATCGATTATTTTTTCGCACAATAATGAAGAGATATCTTTATGAATCGGTTTGCTTCGCTTTAGAATCGGTTGATTTTTTTCCCATGGCATGCCATGATATTTGATGGTATAAAAAATTATTCATGCCTTTTTACCATATTCAGGAGGTCTTGATGGTTATTCTCACGTTAAATTGCGGCAGCTCTTCTGCTAAATATCAAGTGTACGATTGGAAAAACAAGGCAGTGCTTGCCGTAGGCGTCGTTGAGCGCATAGGTCTCGATTATTCTCTTATCGAGCATAAGGCAACGGGAAAAGATGAATTTCACGACAAAGCTCCGTGTCCGACGCATAAAGAAGCTATCGAATTGATTATCAGACTTCTGCTTGATAAAGACTATGGAGTAATCAAGGACGTCAGGGAAATTGAAGCAGTCGGTCATCGCGTACTCCACGGCGGAGAACTCTTTAAAAAATCGGCATTGGTTGACGATCAGGTGGTCGCACAGCTGAAAGAACTGATTCCGCTCGGTCCGCTTCACATGCCTGCAAACATCATGGGTATCGAAGCTGCACGAAAAGTCATGGGTGATGTACCGCATGCAATCGTCATGGATACCGCCTGGCATCAGAGTATGCCGCCGGAAGCATTCATGTATGCAGTCCCCTATGAATGGTACACGACATATAACGTTCGGCGGTACGGTTTTCACGGTACAAGCTATGTGTATACAGCAAAGCGTGCTTCCGTTTTACTCGGAAAAGAGCCGAAGGATACCAACGTCATCATCTGCCATATCGGAAACGGAGCTTCGGTGAGTGCGGTAAAAAATGGGATCTGCATAGACACCTCCATGGGACTGACCCCGCTCGAGGGCTTGGTCATGGGAACGCGCTGTGGAGATTTGGATCCGGCGATTCTTCCGTTCATTATGAATCGTACCGGCATGAATCCAAAGGAGATGGACGCGGTATTGAATAAAAAAAGCGGTCTGGTTGGAATCTGCGGGAGATCGGACCGTCGCGATGTATTAAAAGCATCATTGGACGGAGATGAAAAGGCCGAACTTGCGATTAACATGGAATGCCATCGACTAAAGAAGTACATCGGGGCCTACAGTGCGTTGCTCGGAAGAGTAGATGCCCTGGTATTTACCGCCGGTGTCGGCGAGATGGCTCCTCATATTAGATTGAGATCTGCTAGCGGTTTAGACAATATCGGCATCAAACTTGATATAAAGAAAAACGATCTTGCCCGTTGTAGAAACGCGGAACTCGAAATCAATACAGACGATTCTCCTGTGAAGATCTTCGTAATCCCGACCGACGAGGAACTCGTTATGACCGAAGATGCCTATGCACTTGTCAACGGAACGTACGATGTACATATGAATTTCACGTATTCCTTCCAACACAAAGAGTATGTAAATAAAGCTCGTTCGGAAGGACTGAAGAATGATTTGAAGAAAAATCCTGAAATCGCGACTATTTTGGCTTTACCAAAATAAATACACGATTCACAGTCGAAGGTTAAAACGGATCGGAAACGGTCCGTTTTTTTATGTATGTTCCCGTGATTCGACTATATTTACAAAAGCGATGATGAGTTCGACCGCACCCGAAACACCTAGTATCGCGCTATTCAGCGTTAAATCATAAAACGGTGCGTTTCCCCAGGTCCCGGCAGCATAATAGTCGTGATACTTTTTCCGCTCGCGATCGTATTTTGAAATTTTCGACATTGCTTCTTCTGTCGTAATCTTTTCATAATCTGCGATACGCGAAGCTCTGAAACTTTCGTCAGCATGGATAAAAATCGACACATGGTGGGGATGATCCTTCAGAATATAGTCGGAACAGCGGCCGACAATCACGCAAGGACCTTTCTCGGCTAGTTGCTTGATAATTTCATATTGAGTTAAGAACAACGTGTCGCTCAGCGGCATATTATAAATAGTTGTAGGGGCATGACCAATGGTAGAAATACCCGAAGGCATCGTATAGAGAAATCTATTGGCTGCTTTTTCATCGAGATTAGCCAGCACTTGCTCGCTCATGCCGCTCTTTTCTGCTGCCATGCTGATGAGAGCACTATCGTAACAGGGAATCTGGAGACGTTCGGCAGTTTCTTTACCGATTTCTCTTCCCCCGCTGCCAAATTGTCGACTGATCGAGATTACGGTATGTATTCCCATAAGACCCTCCCTTGTGCATAGCATCGATAGATGACTGATACTGTATTGTACTCCGAAACGGTCTTCGATAAAAGGTAAAATTACTCATCGAGCAAATTAGACGTTGGAAAACGAGGTTCGCTCGTTGTATGTAATCCCAATTTTCGCAGTCCGTTCGCATCGCCTACGGATGGCAGATGGGTCATGTGGACTTCGCATTCTCGTAAGAGAGGCAGCTGGTCGAGAGCAGTTTGTGCGGATGGGTTTACTGTTGCAGACATAGCAAGACAAATAAGCGTCTCGTCAAGGTCGAGACTGACCCGTCTTCCGCTTAGCACATCCCGCTTCATTCTCCCAATTGATTCTATCGTATTCTTCGGAATCAAGTCGATCGACTTCGGTATACCGGCCAGATATTTCGCCGCATTTAAAATCAATGCCGAAGCCGCGTGAAGAATTTCCGAATTCGAGCCGGTGATGATATGACCATCAGGCAACTCTATGGCTGCTGCGCACACGATACCGTCCCTCCCCTTGCCTTTCGCAACGGCACGTTTAAGGGCGTCTTCTGCAGCAGGTACTGTTGAACGCATCATCGGATGAAGCTTAAGGTTGTCCATAAGAATCTGAATCCGGGAAACGGCATCGTACGAACCGATACCCTGCGCATAATCGCACGCACTCGCGTAATAGCGACGAATGATTTCTTGGTACGCAGCATCGCGGACGACATCATCGTCAACAATTCCGAAACCGCAGCGATTTACTCCCATGTCCGTCGGGGATTTATAGAGTGAAGGTGTTTCAGTGATTTTTTCTAGAATTCGCTTAAGTAAGGGGAACGCTTCCATATCTCTCGAATAGTTAACCGCGGTTTTCCCATAAGCGGATAGGTGAAAGTGATCGATTTGGTTGATATCCCCTATGTCGGCAGTAGCGGCTTCATATGCTACGTTTACCGGATGGTCGATTGAAAGATTCCAGATCGGAAACGTTTCGAATTTTGCATAGCCGCTGCGTCTGTGTGCTTTATAATCATGATACAGTTGTGAAAGGCATGTCGCAAGCTTGCCGCTTCCGGGACCTGGTGCAGTTACGAGTACAACCGGTTTGTCGGTCTCAATGTATGGATTTGCGCCGTATCCTTCGTCGCTGACGATTAAATCAATGTTTGAAGGATAACCGTCGGTAGCCTTATGGGTAAACACCTGTATTCCCCGACGTGAAAGACGATTCATAAACTGTTGTGCGCCAGGCTGACCGGAAAAACGGGTTACGACGACTTTGTCTACGACGATTCCCCAATCCGCAAAATCGTCGATCATCTTGAACACGTCGATATCGTACGTGATACCGAAATCGCTGCGAACCTTTCTTCGTTCGATATCATCTGCGTAGATGCAGACTATTACGTCTATCTGGTCTTTTAGCGATTGAAATACACGCATCTTTACGTTTGGATCAAAGCCCGGCAAAACCCGTGCGGCATGATAGTCGTACAGCAGTTTCCCACCACATTCAAGATACAGCTTGCCGTCGCACTGTTTCATCCGTTCGACGATGGCCTGAGTCTGTTCTGCTAAATAATGTTCACAATCAAATCCATCGGTATTCCGGTTGTGCATGATAAAGTATCGATCTCCCTATACTCGAAAAAGAATTGCAGCAGCAACGATATCACGTACTTCCCTACCCATGAGAGATTCAACGATAGCCAATGAAAATTCTAGAGCACAGCCTGCTGCCCGAGCGGTAATCAGATTTCCATCGACGACCACTCGCTCGTCTGAAAAAGAGAAACTTGGATAATGAGACTCGGCGCCAGGATAACATACTGCCTTGTGACCTTCGAGCAACCCTGCCGGACCCAACACTACAGCCGGAGATGCGCAAATCGACGCGATAATCGCACCAGAACTCGCCATCATAAGCATTTTTTCATTCACAAGCCACGAAGCAGCAAGGTTTTTTGCACCCATTCCTCCGCCGGGCAGTACCATGACATCGAAATCGGTTCCGACATCTTTAATCAATACATCGCATTCCACTTTTATACCATGGCTACCTGCAACAATAAGTTCCCCTACCGCAGCAACTACTACTTCGACACGTGCTCTGCGAAGAATGTCGATTGGTGCTAACGCTTCGATTTCTTCGAAGCCTTCAGCAAGTACTACCAGTGCGCGTTTCGCACGTTGTGTATGATTCATCCGTTTCCCCCTAAAAATCAGATTTTCCTGCTTTCAGTGTCTTGAATGCATTTCGAATGACCGATTCGGTTTCTTCCCATCCTATGCAGCCGTCGGTGATCGAAACGCCATATTGTAATGTATTGAGTTCTCCGTCCAAGCGCTGACATCCAGCAAGCAAATTGCTTTCGAGCATAAATCCTCTGATCGCCTTCTGACCCCATACCACCTGATCGATTACCGCACGCAATACCCTCTTCTGGCGCTTTGGATCTTTGCGGGAGTTTGCATGGCTGCAATCGACTAAAATCGACGGTAAGATACCGCTTTTCTCCATCAATTCAACCACTTGCAACACTTCTTCCTCATAGTAATTCGGAGCATGATCTCCACCGCGTAGGATGAGATGGCCGCAATCATTACCGGTTGTCCGATAGATAGAGGTATTTCCGTCTTTATCGACTCCGATAAAGGCTCCGCTCTGCATAGCCGACTTAATTGCATTCAAAGCCGGAGCCAGCTCGCCGCTGGTGCTGTTTTTAAATCCGACTGCTACCGACATACCGCTTGCAAGAGTTCTATGCGTCTGGCTTTCTGTAGTTCTTGCTCCTATTGCACACCAGGAGAGCAATTCGTCGATATACTGGGGAACGATAGGATCGAGCATTTCACAACCGACCGGCATCCCTAGCGAAGTGATATCAATCAATAGTTTGCGAGCAATGGAGATACCCGATTGGATATCGCAGGAACCGTCCATCTTCGGATCGATGATAAGACCTTTCCAACCACCGATAGTACGTGGTTTTTCAAAATAGGTGCGCATGACGATATACATTTTTTCTGAAACTTCTTCGGCGAGCGCCCTAAGTTTTTTTGCATAATCGAATGCTGCAGCCGGATCATGAATGGAACACGGACCCACGATTGCCAATAACCGGCAGTCGCGGCCTTTTATAATATCGTTTACGATAGTTCTTGAGCTCGTAATCGATTGTTCCAGTTCTTCCGAAACCGGTAACTTTGCAGCTAAAACCGCCGGGGTTGCCAGCGGTTCAACAGATTTGATTCGGATATCGATATTTTTATGCATGAGGACAACCTTTCAATCTGTATACCACAAGTTTAGAGTCAAGGCAATGATGCCTTTAGTTGTTTTTATTGTGTGGATGACTGATTTTTTCTTTCAGCTGATAGAGATATCGCTTAATTTTTAAGGTTGGGGTTCGTTCAAACGGTGTATCCTGAAGGTGGACTGACGAAATTTTACTCGATTTGCTCAGTTCTGCATTCACCATGTCTTTTATACGTGTAAGATATGCCGAAGCCTGTTCGCGGGCATCATTTACCGAGGTTTTTAAATTCTCAGCCATAGCCTCAAAGTTGAGTGCAATCATCGCAGATAATCCGTCTTCGTTCGGAACGACCAGTGACTCTTCAACAAAATCATGATTATTGATTAGCATTTCGATAAGCTCTGGATAAATGTTTTCACCTGTCGAACCTAAAATCATGGTTTTTAAGCGGCCTTTGATAGAAAGTCGCTTTTTATCGAATGAACCGAGGTCACCCGTTTTAAACCATCCGTCTTCGGTAAACACCTCTGCTGTCGCTTGTTCAGATCGATAATAGCCTTTCATGATATTCGGTCCGCGGGCTTGAATTTCTCCAACATCGCTCGATTCGTCTGTTTTCGCAATTCTGAGCTCTACATTATTCAACGCAAACCCTGTAGTTCCGGGTTTTGTTTGTTTCGGACCGGCTCCGGCCAGCAAAGGGGCTGTTTCAGTCAATCCATAACCGATGGCATATGGAAATTTTGCTTCTTTAAGAAATACTTCAACGTTAGGATCCAGAGCCGCACCACCGACTCCGAAAAATTTCAAACACCCTCCGAAGGTTTGTCTTAGCTTGCGGCCGATTGTCCGATTGATAAATTTCCTAATGATAGGCTTGCCATACAAATGGGCAATCTTAGGATTTGAAGAAATTTTCGGAAGTACTGAAGATTTGTATATTTTCTCAATCAACAACGGTACGGACAACATGATATGTGGACGAATTTTTTTCAATGCAGGTAACAGTATACTTGCTGCGGGAGCTTTACCGAGATAATGAATTTCACATCCTTCAATCATTCCCAACATCAATCCGATCGTAAATTCATATGCATGCGATAAAGGAAGAATCGAGAGCATCCGATAACCAGGTCTGAGACGGACGAACTGCCTTCTGCATGCATATGCATTACTGGTAATGTTTTTATGGGTTAGCATCACTCCTTTGGATGCCCCGGTAGTACCGCTGGTATAGATGATTGAGGCGATATCGTCTTCCTCTGGAGCACAGGCTTCCAGACGAGCACGATCGACGCTCGTAGAAATAATGGAAACTTGCAGTGGCTTTTCATCCGACAACACTGCAAAATCACCTGAACGTATCGTAAGCGGATGTTTATGCTCAATAAAAGATGAAGCCTTATGCATCAGCTTTGCCGAGACCACGATTCCTATAGAATCACTATGTTCCAATACGGTCGATACCTCTTTTACTGAGAAATCGGGAAGAATGGGAACTGCTATCGCACCAATCGAGACAATAGCGAAATATGCGATAGCCCAATTGGGATGGCTTTCTGCAAGAATGGCAAACTTATCATTCTTTTTAATCCCCCGTTCTAGAAGGAAGGTTGCGAATGCCTCCACCCGTTTTTGCAATTCGTGATACGTAATCGTGCTTTCCGGATCTCCGATAAGCGTAAGTGCAGTTCTGTTTCCATATAGACGGTTCGAGCGCAGTAATGCTTGCTGTATGGTATAGATGATGTGTTCTTTCATAACCTAATACTCCTTTGACGTGGCTGTCGGTCAATCGATTTCAGCGACATACTGTTCGCCATGTCGGCAGATAATACATTCTGCATTCAGGCTGTCCT
>JAAYDK010000339.1 GCA_012729295.1 Spirochaetales bacterium
TCGTGTTCCAGCGCTCGATGAAGAAAACAAAAGAAGACTAATTAAAAAGGTAGGTAGATGATGAAGCGAACATTGTACACCCATTGTAATCTTATAGATTGCGTCAGTGACGAAGTAAAACCAGACAGTTGGATTCTAATCGAAGGAAATCGAATATCTAAAATTGGAACTGGTAATGACTATCCGAAAGATCAAGATATACCCGTAGTCGATGTGGGCAACGAATACCTGATGCCGGGCCTGATTAATCTCCATGTCCACATCCATCGACGATTTTTCCACTATCCGTCCATCAAGGGTTCGTTCAAGCAACGGGCAAAAGCTATCAACAGCGCAGATATCAATAAACGAATGCTCCTATCATTGAAGAATGCCTGGGATGAACTACAACATGGTTGTACTACCATCCGCGATGTATCATCAAAAGACCGGTTGGCTAATTTTTTAAGAGACTGCATCAACGAAGGAATTTTCAACGGTCCGAGAGTGTTTTCGTCCGGTTATGGCATTGCATGTACCGGAGGTCACGGTACGCATGCCTTCGGTGACTCTGTAGAAGCAGACGGGCCCGATGAATTCAGAAAAGCTGCCAGAATGGAAATTAAGTGTGGTGCTGATATCGTCAAGCTGAAAGGCGGCGGCGGCCTGGGAAGCATGCCGAAAGAACACCCGTATTGGGAAGAACTCACCATGGATGAACTACGCGCCGCAATCGAAGAAGGACACAAACGCGATAAACATGTGACTATCCATGCAATGGGAACGCAAGTTATCAAAAATGCACTAAAGGCCGGAATTGACGGAATAGAACACGGATGTGTACTTGATGAAGAATGCTTGGATATCATGGCTGCACATGATGTTCATTTTTGTCCGACCATGAGCGGAATTACTGGTGTTGCACAACGAGAAAAAGACTTTGGAAATCCAGAAGTAGCAGAAATTATGTTTCGCGATGTCGTATGGAAACAACGCGAGAGTGTAAAGAAAGCCCATGAAAGAGGCATCCTGCTTGGATGCGGGACCGATACCCAGGGGGATATGCTTATCGAAATGGACCTGTTCGAACAATGTGGATTAAGCCCTATCGAGGCATTACGAACGGCAACCGCAAATGCTGCAATATTTGTTGACCTTGGTGATCAGCTTGGAACAATCGAGCAAGGAAAAATCGCAGATATGATCATCGTTAAAGAAAATCCCCTCGAGAATATCTATCATCTTTCCAATCTCACCATGGTACTCAAAGACGGCGTGAAGGTTTCCGAGCAATGGATGTGTAATCTACACAATTGGTAAAAAGTTGAACAGTTTACATTGAGGTGCTTAAACACACCTCAATGTTAATAAACTTCATGCAAAGGTTGAATCATGAGAAACATGAAATGTTCTGTGATTGGAAACGGAGCATTAGCGCTGTCCGTAGCAATCCAATTATCGCAGAAGGGATGCACTGTTACCTATATCGATATATCCGAAAATCAGAAGATTAAAAACCGCTATCTGGATAAACCTGAAATAGTCGTTATCGACCGTGGAAGATATTCTGTCTCCCTTTCAGAAGTAACAGATAATTATGAAAGCGTGCAGAATGCACACATTATCGTGATTGCCGTTACCAGTTCATGTTATGAACCTGTATTTGCTCACATACTTCCTCTAATTCACACAGGCCAGCATGTGCTATTCATGCCGGCCTGTTATGGAGCGATTCTTTTTAAAAAGGCATTGAGGGAATCGAAGATCAAAGACTTGACAATCAGTGAAGCCACTTCATTTCCATATGTGTGCGACCTTTCTGATGAAGGACTTATTGTCCATGGTAAGAAACAAACTCTAACTATTGCAGTCAGCCCACTCAGCAAGTTAGATTACGAGATCAAATTATATAATTCGCTCTTTGAAATCTTTCAGCCGGCGAGAAACTTTCTTCAGACCAGTCTGGACAACATGAATCTTACGCTACATCCGTTACCCATTCTTCTCAACATTTCTGCTGTTGAGCATTCTGCATCCTCATTCAGACATTACATAGACGGATATTCAGAAACTGTCGGTCAGCTTGTGGAGAGAATGGATGCTGAAAGAATCGCAATCGGAGAAAAGTTAGACCTTCCTCTGACTACGGCATTAACCCAACTGAAGAATTATTATGGAGATTCCCAAGCGCAGACAATACGTGAATATGTCACCAATTTACAAGGACCATATCCTGATGTCAAAGGATTCGGTTTGGACAGCAGATACGTCACTGAAGATGTTCCCGGCCTCCTTGTATCTGCATCGAGTATTGCATCGCAACTCGGTATGAACGTTCCCACCATCAATCTTTGTATAAACCTTGCCAATGCTATTACAAACAGAGATTTTCACAAAAGCGGATTTACTATTGAAAAGCTCGGATTTGATAAATTAACTACCATAGAGATACAAAATACTATAGAGCATTAAAAATTAAGGCATACGCATAGATTAGTACACATATCTATAGCCTTTATTTATAAACTAAAAGCCTTAGGACAAAGCTTTTTTCAACCA
>JAAYDK010000340.1 GCA_012729295.1 Spirochaetales bacterium
ATTCATAAAAATGCCGACTATATTAATCAAAAGAGCCCACCCGAGTGGATACATCGAACCTGTGACGGCGTACAGGAATACGAAGGGGATTCCTAACGAGAACGATTTGATACAGTAAAGCGAAATGATTATCAGGAAAGTCGTAAACGAATGTGCCGACGCCAGCGAGAGAAAATTTTGGATTTCTTTCAAACCGCCTCGTATCATGTATAATGTAGGAATGATTACGAGCATGGCCATGGGCAGAACCCGCATGACTGTGCGGATTATTGAAGAAACAGGCTTTTCGTGCATGGGCGTATCGTATTCAAGATTGTTGAAAAGCTCAATCGTCCTTAGAAGCCGTTTATGTAATTTTTAGTTATACTATGGTTGATATAGGAGAGACCTGCATGATTGAACGAAGGTACCCGTTTACGATAAGTGATGAAAAACACATAGAGAAGATCGTTGATGATGATCCTGTTATGATTAACCACATCATATTACCAAAAGGTGAGTGCGTTCCTGACCATCGTGCAAATTCATACGTACACATGATCGTGGTACGCGGTACGCTGACTCTTCAGCTGGAGCATCAAGAACCGCACCACTATCCGCACGGATCGATTATTCACATTCCGTATGAAACATTTATGAAAGTCCGCAACGAACAAGACGATCCGGTGGAATTTTTCGTCGTCAAGTCTCCGAATCCAAGAGTATACGGAACTCGATAATATACCGCTTAGACTCGTAGCGATCCACGAAAGCCTCTGACCGAATAATATGATTCTGCTCCGTTATGGTAGACGAATACCGTATCGTACCGACGGTCGCAAAAGAGTGCACCGCCTAAGGCGCGTATGTGATCGGGAGTCCGTATCCAACTCGAGCTCTTCGTGTCGAAATTCCCCAGCATTTGAAGACTTCGATATTCTGACTCGCTTAACAACTCGATGCCCATTGCGGCGGCCATATCGATTGCATTGCCTTGAGGTTTATGCTGTTTTCTCGAATCGAGGGCTTTGCGGTCATAACAGACGTTTCTCCGACCAGAGGGACTTTCAACTGAGCAATCAAAAACTATATATTCGCTGGTAGCTTTATCAAATCCAACAACATCGGGCTCTCCGCCGGTGTGTTCCATTTCGTATAGCGAATAGAGTTTTTGTGGATAATTATCAAGCCGTTGTCTCACTTCTTTCCAAGATAATCCTTCATGACGGCTCATATGTGTTTCGAACCGCCGTTGTAGTACCTCCAGCAGTTCATTGTATTGTTTCTCAGAGAGTGTGTGTTCGATCATAGTCGCATGCTCCATCACAGTATCCTTATGTATTCGGATTTTCATCCCTATCGATATAAAGTTACTATCCGAGCAGCAAATCATCCACAGCAAATGAGAAGATATTGAATGTTATGGTGTACTATCAGAACATAATCATACACCAGGGAAGATGTTTATTTCAGAAATGCCTTTGCGATGAGAAAAATCAGGATTATCCACAAAAGAATAATCGGAACAGCATAATACCACTTGCTAGGTTTGCCGTCCTGCCACATCCCTTCGGCTTCTTTTCGGTAGTGAGCGAATGTTTCTGTAGGAATGAGACGAATCGTGAGAGCAATCAGCAGAGGAAGAATGAGAAGATCGTCAAGATATCCGATGACAGGAATAAAATCAGGAATCAAATCGATCGGCGAAAGGGCATATCCTATCGTAAGACCGGCAAGAATTTTTGCCATTACGGGAGTTTTTTTGCTCTTCAGGCTTAAGAAGACAGCAGGAATATCGATTTTTAATTGTCTGGCTCTTTCTTTCAAGTTCATGAAACCGTTATGAAATTCCTTCTGATTTGATTATTTGAACAAGTCTTTTTATGACAAATATAAGATAGCTTTGTCAATTGGTTGCGGGCACGAGTATCGATCATTCAGCCACCATCATCGTGTATGAAAGCACATATAGCTCTACTTATTGTGTCTAAGAGTGTCTTCCAGCATCCCGAATGCTTCAAGACAGTTAATATACTCAGCAACGCAATAAGGATTTTCTAAATCATCTTCGTCTAGTCCTCTAAACGCATACAGTTCGTCCCAGAGTCGACTGCAGCCTTCTACGATAAAATAGCCTGTAATCATATCTATTCCAAAGAATATCCTGCTTCTTTGTCCCTTTGTAGACTGCAGGGTATAAAGATCTTTTCCATTTCCGACATCTTCGATGTAAAAAGTCCTTGGTTCGGGAGCCGAGTTTTTTGGTAGTTTTTGTGCAAGCGGCTCGTTCATGAGGATATTGAGACGTACGGTATCGAGTGCCGCTTGCTCATGAATTTCAGTAAGGCAATACCGTCTCGATACATAATTCAAGAGCTCTATCGGCGATTTTCTATTTGGTTTCAATATGTGTCTGTATTTCTCCCAGATTAATTTCCATTGAGCATACATGTGGATACCGGGCATCTGTTC
>JAAYDK010000341.1 GCA_012729295.1 Spirochaetales bacterium
ACTTCATTCGGCGGCAATTGGCAGAGATCAGAGAGATAGGAGGTGCTTCAATGACCCACAAAGGCACGATTACGCTTGAAACAGAGCGGCTTATCCTTCGCCGGTTCACTCTCGACGACGCTGAGAATGTATTTCAAAGGTGGAGCAATTCTGCCGAGAATTCCAGATTTGTCATGAAATCCCCTCATACAAGCGTTACAGAAACAAAAAATTTGCTGAGGGCGTATATCAGGGATTACGACAAGCCCGATTTTTATATGTGGGGAATCGTTTATGAAGGCGAACTGATCGGATATATTTGCGGCAATGAAATAAACGAAGAAATAAAGAGCGTGTGTATTGGGTATTGCATCACCAAATCGTGTTGGAATAACGGCATCACCACAGAAGCGACTAAAGCGTTGATTGATTTTTTCTTCTCTTTAGGGTTCAATCGGATTTTTTCCTACCATAACCCTCTCAACCCGGCAAGCGGTAAGGTTATGCAAAAATGCGGGATGCAGTTTGAGGGAAGAATTCGCGGCGGTTCAATGCTTGCAGGAAAAATCTATGATTGCCTGCAATATGCTATATTAGCCGAGGATTATTTTGGCGCAAGCAAACTGCCGCAAAGCTACATAATGAATTTGCGGAAGTATGTAGGACACATTCAGCTTATCATGAATGGCGCGGGTGTCATTATAGAAAATGAGCGCGAGGAAATATTACTCGGTCAGCGGCGTGATAATGGCTGTTGGACACACGCAGGCGGTTCTTCGGAGCTTGGCGAAAGCTGTGAAGAAACCGCTCGGCGTGAGTTGTTCGAGGAGATGGGTCTCATCGCCAATACGCTTGAACTACTCGGTGTGTTCTCCGGCAAAGATACACATTACATTTATCCGAATGGCGATGAAGTATATAACGTTGCAGTTAACTATACCTGCCGCGATTGGTCTGGTACTCCGTCATTACAAGAGGCAGAAGTCGCCGAGCTTCGATGGTTTCCAATTGATGATCTTCCAAGCAACATCCCCCCTCCGGATATGACTGTATATAGGGCATACTTGGAGAAAAGGTGAACAGCGATATGATTAACATCATATGATGGAATGGAAGTGGAAATCTGATGCTTCCAAAAGAGGTCGAGACTGAACTCGTTTGATGCCCCCAATCGTAGGGATCGTACCAAAAGCCTATTGACATACCCATGTACGACAGAAAGCTCGGAAAACCATTGATTTTCCGAGCTTTCTGCGTGGTGGAGACGGTCGGGATCGAACCGATGACTTTCTGAATGCCATTCAGACATTCTCCCGAGCATATGCTTGGTACAATTATATTCGGAGAGGCGAATATTGTCAATTTGGCTGTGCCTCTTCCATAGCTGAAGCATCAATAATATTTTTTAACTATAATTAAGCCTGATTACCTCGAAAACTCTCTGCTTCACCCAATACTTTGATCATTATCCGAGCAAGCGTATGCAATATATATCCTAAATATCCAATATGTGTCACGTGAAATGTGCGCTCCGCCAATGAATAGCTTCCGCCTTTCAAAGCTTTGAGGTATTATTCCTTTTACAGACAGCCCCCTTTTACTACGCCGCTTTTAGCTTCCAAATATGCTTCTTTTCTACAACAGCAGTTATCTTTTCTGTATCCAGTACTGCACCACTTAAAGCTAAACATAGGCTGCTGATAAATCCACGTATTCCACTCTCGTCTACATATTCAAGCAAAAGCTCACTATTGATTGCCATGGCGTTTATGAAGTGTCCCACCTTCATCAGATAATGAAAACCCTTCATCGCCTGCCAATCATAGGAATAGCAGTGCTCATAGTTGTACCCCTCATGTTTTTCAATGAGGAAATTGTTCTCAATTTTCCATCTGTACCGTGCCATCTTGGTGCATCGTATGAATACATTTTTCTTTGTCAAAGGCCTGGAGGATATCCATGCATACCGTGTCTCTTTATGTTCTTCCATTTTCGTACTCCGGGAATGCTTTTCTACCCATGTCTCATAACAGATGACCACATGTAATATTTCAGTAATCCGGGTCCTAGTTCCATGGTCATATTCGATTTCATTGGCCCACTCATATGCTTGGTGCCGGTCGCCCCATTCCACTTCCAGGCGATTGGACGGTTCAAGCCTTATGAGACCTTTTGCTTCCTTCCACACATCCGGCAGGCCGTCTTCCTTTAAGACGATCATATACTCCCACCGGTATTCTCGGCACTGTTTAATCACAGGGCCGCAAGCATAGAGTCCATCAGCCAGCAGCGTCACTCTGCCTTTTCCAAAAATCTTGTATAGCTTCTTAGCCAGACGCTTGAATGCCTTGCTCTCACAGTCCTGCTTGTTTTCTCCTTCTACCCAATCCTTGTTTTCAAGGATTTCACTCCATACCGGTAATACCGCACCATTGTCCAGTACGAGCACAGCCTCCAGTACATAGACGTAATACTGAGCAATTCGTGCTTCTCCGCCCACATGCCGCTTGAGGGCTTTATCTTCCCATGAATAGCTCCTGAAAAACTTCTGTGAACCATCTACGGCAATGAGATACCGGTTGTTTATCAAGTGATTTCTAAACTTCTTCCTGCGCATAAGATCTTTAAGCAGCTCCACAAGGCACTCCTGGATTTCTTCTACATTTATCTTCTCCAATAGCCTTGCTAGTGTATCTGCATGAGGCATGGTTTCAAGCTCAGGAAACATGGCCTTTACATTACTCCAGAAAATCGGCCTGCTCATTTTCTTGTTGGCCTCTCTCCTAGAGCCTGTCTGATAAACAAACACCAGGATTCCATACATCATGAGTGCTGTCATTTTGTGTTTGATCTTACGTGGGTTCCGGGGGTCTTTGATTCTGCTCAGCTTGTTTAAGAGGGCAGGGAGCATCTGTCTGTACAGGATGGTCGCTTTTTCTACCTTCTCCTGCCGGTCTACCATTTCTTCTTCCGGTGTCTTTTGAGCACACTTGCGGTTAGGCTGATTCGCCTTTTTCTTGCGTTCTTCAAAATGCACCCGTATAGCTTTGCCGCTTTTTATCATTTCAGCATGCTTTTCATCCCGCAATCTCTGCTTTTGTTCCCGGCGTTCTTTTTTACTCATCGGGATTCACCACCTTACAAGGTTTCTCTCCCTTGAGCACTGCCTTGAAATCTTCTTGCAGTGGATACATGAAGATACCCTTTTTAGATTGGGCATATTCTTTGTTGCGATCCATCCGGCCTCTGCCTTTTGTCTCTCCAAGGTATGTCCAGTTAGAGGCTTTGTAGCAGGTTCCGGTAAAATGAGATAGATCTACAAAGGTTTCTAGCAGTACCGGTGCATAGCAGTATTCCCTCAGCCAATCTTCCTGAATTTGTTTTGCTGCTAATGATAATGACTTGCTGGCCAGGTTCCTTATGTGTACCCAGGGGAAGATCAAAAACCGGCTGTTGTTTATGATGAGATTCAACCGCGTTTTGCGGTCATCTACTGTCCAGCCTATCCATTTATCCCGTTCTTCCAATGCCCAGGAGGATGCCGAAAATTGCAAACACCCAAGTTCCAAGTCTCCAGACTTAACGAAATATTGCAATCGTGACCCGAAAACCTGCTTATCTCCCAGCATATGATACTGGCTAACATAGTAACGCCACCGCTTTAGTGCCTCTCCCGGACGCGCGATTTCTAACCATATTGGCTCATAATTCCGGGTTTCACCTTGAATTTCTCGAGGCTTTATATTAAGCTCTGGAATCCTTACTTTGCAACCCTTTTTATTCGGACCTTGTAATGGAGGTAACTGTATAACTCCTTCTGCCTCCAGTTTTTCCATAAACTCTAAACATTGAGGCCATTTCGCAGCCCCTGACGGCGTAGTCCAGTTCAACAACTCGCAAACTGTGCTGGCTAGCTCTTTTCTTGATAATTTCTGATATGTCTTTCTTGTCCATTTGATGAGTTCAATATCATCTAGCGTGAACTCTCTTCCGGAAAACACCCTGATAGTATCGTCCATGAAATACTTACCTTCCTTTCCGATACTATCATATCATCGCTGGTTTGCGTTGTCCAGTTCTATTTTTGCGAAACTATTTTTTCAAATATCTGTGTAACCCTTGCGAAAGGCAAATCTCATTTTCATGCTTCAGCTATGACATAGACACTTTATACCCTGTCTATCCGTCCACTATCTACCCACCAGATCAAACCACCATAACTATCGTATATGCAGTCCCTTCCGGCAGTTTGTTTATGTAAATGTCTATTTCAACATTATCCATAATACCTGTTATAGTGCATGTAAAGTGAGATTCAGTTTCCTGCAGCGAGTCGGCGCTGAGCATTATTTCTCTGTAGTACTCAACCACATCCTGATAATCCTGTGTGGTCGTAAAGGTAAGGCTGTAACTCTTTCTCCCGTCACTTTCGTCATATATGCTGCCATCCTTCGGCTTACTCCCTTCCATGACAGGCACCAGGTCAGATCTGTATCCTTCCGGAAGCTCGCTGCTTTTCTTCTTGTACATTATATTCATGGAAGTTTTTGCACCTTCCGGCACTTCTTCATCGCTGTAAGATTCCTGGGACAGATCAATAACGCAGACGTCTACATCTTCCACATCGCTTATGCTTGCTGTAGCATAGTAATATGCGGAATCAGACTGTTCGCCTATTATCTGGTGCCTGGACATGATATCCTTATAATACTGCACTACATCCTCATATGGTTTATCAGTCCAGCAAACCACATAGTACATGGAAAATAAAGGGTTACTGTTATCTTCCCCTGATTCGACCACCGTACTGCCCTTATAGACCGGAACGGCATCGGTATGGTAACCTTTGGACAGTCCGGCTTTCGCTGCGTCTGATGCATCACCGGTACCGGCAGGGCTGCCTGCCGTGTCTGCCGCATCATCCGTACCGGCGGGATCACCGGCTTCACCTGGCCCGTCTGACCCGGACGTTTCAGCAATTTCATCAGTCGCTTTGTCTTTTGAACTGTTGCTGCATGCAGCAATTGACAATACTAATAGAAGTACTAACAGGACAGCAGTCAGCTTTC
>JAAYDK010000342.1 GCA_012729295.1 Spirochaetales bacterium
GGTTTTAAACACAGGCACCTGGGATGCACAGCTTGTCACCCATGCGTTATCGAGATGTCCCGTCGATCGCTTTTCAGCTGAGGCGATTACTTCGTTGCAGGGAAAAATTTCTAAAGAATTAATAGTCTTTATTGATTCACACGGTATTAAAAACGGGAATGACTGGTATCTGTGCCGGCTGACCGATTGCCAGTATTTTTTCATTTCTTTAGGCCGTATCGATGATGTAACGCTCGGGAAACCGTTTTTTACGAAATATCTTGCCGATAATACGTATCTTTGCACCTTCATTGCCAGCGACACGGCAATTCACAAGTATGCCACGCAGATTTGTCCTGAAAAAGGCCCGAAGGCCTTAGGGGCAATTCCCAGATTGGGAATTGGGGATCGTCATTCTGTTACCTTGTGGCCTGGCATCTACAGTGCAATGGCTAAAAAGCATTTTGCAGCAAATGCCATTCAGAATTCGGTGCGCGAACTATTTCGGCTCGAGACACTCGTCAATGGGGAACCGGCACGGGAAAATCATCTGTACAGCTTTGGAAAGATTAAGGAAGGTCATACGGGAAGCACGTTCGAAGGACTTTGGACCGCCGGCGTCATCAGTGCACTTTCAAGCCCCTACAAACAACTCTCCTACGGGGCCGACGCCGACCACCTGCAAGTGAAACGCGGAGCGGAGGGAACTTCCAGAACTAAGAAATATCTAGATTCTTCCAGGTACTATACATTTTATACCATCGATGTCAGTGATATTCTGGAATATCATGCACTCACGTCTTTTTCAATCGATGAGGTGAAGACAAAGGTCGAAGCAGCCATTCCGGATGCTTCGTTTAGAAACGAGTTGGTTGCATATCACCAAAAGAAGAGCGAAACATATCCTCTGAGCGATGAACAGATAAGCCGGTTTCTTTGCAAGTACTGGCATGCGCTGAATGCGATGGAAGAACTTGATGCATATTTGCGTTCTATCAAAGAGGGGGAGCGCTACGATCTGGAACTGAGCATCGACGAGACCCCTGCAGATTTCGATGTATTCAAGGCCATTACCAGTAACGAAGAATTACAATTTCTCATTCACGAAATTACACGAAGAAAAATTGCCATTACCCATATCGCACCAAATTTCGGTGTTGAAAAAGGCGTCGACTATCGGGCTCCCGGCGGTCTGCCGGTTCTTGAAAAACGTGTAGCCCTTCAAGTGGCCATGGCAAAAGAAAACGGCTTCATGCTCGATTGTCACTCAGGCGACGATTTGAGCAGAGAGACGAGAAAAACCTTCGGCAGAGCTTCGAATGGACACATTCACTTTAAGGTTTCCCCGTATCTGCAAGTTCTTTTCGCTGAAGCGTTGGAAGAGGTGAATCCCAAAGACTTCGGCATCTGGTGGAACGATACGCTTGCATATGCCGAAGAGAGCGCTGCACAAGGTTCGACAGTAGCAATCGAAAGTCTGAAACTGCTTACCGAAGCCGATCGTCGCAAGCCTTCTGCACGGCATCTCTTTTTCAGAGAATATAATTTTGCTACGGTCGGTAAGCGCGATGCACAAGGGAACTTTGTCTTCAGACCGATGTTCTATTCACAATCAGCCGAGTTTCAGGCAAGATTGGATGAAAAAGTTGAAAAATTCTTAACCGAATGTGCAGAAGACCTGTGGGATAGTGTAAGATAGCATAGGGTGTACAAGTTTGCGGTGCGGTTGACAGGTACCGTATACGATGAGATAATAGTTTTGTCGTATACGAAATACGGTATTATATTTAAACGATTGAGAGCTTTTTGCGCTCCATAACAACAGGTATAGACGGAGGAATAACTATGTATGAAAAGCATTATCGGCTTATGATTCCCGGGCCTAGCGAGATGGATTTTCCAACTCAATTGGCAATGGCCCAGCCAATGATAGTGCATTATGGCGATGATTGGGGCAAAATGAATGCCCGAATTCTAGCCAAGCTCCAAAAGGTATTTCAGACCGAGCATGAAATGTATATCATTCCGGGTTCGGCAAGTGCCGCAATGGAAGCTTCGGTAAACAGTGTAATCGAAGACGACACTGAAATTTTAGTAGAGCTGTCAGGTACCTTCGGTCTCCGTTTTGCCGAAATCGCCCGTTACAGTGGAGCAAAAGTAGTTCCCCTCACCGTTGAATTCGGAAAGGCTGTCGATCCTGAAGCAGTCAGAAAAGCATTGAAAGCCAATCCGAAGATCAAGGCAATGACTCTCGTTCATAATGAAAGTTCGACAGCAGTCATGAATCCTGCCAAGGAAATTGCGCAGGTCTGCCACGAATTCGGCGTCATGCTGATCTGCGATGCGGTATCTTCGATGGGCGGAGTAGATATACGTACCGACGAATGGACTTTGGATTATTGCCTGACCGGAGCACAAAAATGTCTTCAGTCTTCTCCCGGACTCGGCATCCTCACGCTTGCTCCGAATGCGTGGAAGGCAATCGACAATCGCAAGACTCCAATTCGCGGCTGGTATCTGAATCTGAGTAATATTCGAGAGTATTGCGTGAAATGGAGCGATTGGCACGGTCACGGGCCGGTCACGGCACCAACAGCCTTATACGCCGGATTGGAAAACTCGTTGGATACTATTTTGGCAGAAGGGCTGGAACATAGGTTCGCCCGGCATATCTTGAACAAGAATGCCCTGCGCAGTGCGATTCGGGCAAGCGGATTGCGGTTATTCGTCGACGATGCGGTTGCAAGCAATACCGTTACGACGATTGTCGTTCCCGAAGGATTGCAGGATAAGCAAGTCATTGCTGCAATGAAAGCCCAGTACAATACGTTGATAACCGGTACGCCGGGTAACATCGGTACTTCAGTACTGAGAATCGGACATATGGGAGTTACAGCCGATAAGAATTACCTGATTCCTGCAGTTGCCGGGTTCTTGACGATTTGTAAGAAGCTCGGTGCTAAGGTCGATGTGAAAGCCGGCCTTGACGCGATGTTGCAAGTGTACGACCAGAACTAAGGTCGATGGAAAGGAGTAGCGTATGCCGAAGAAATATCGAGCTGAGGACCTGACAAGGTTCGCCCGAGAAGCTTTGGTCAAGGCCGGAATGTGCCAAGACCGAGCTGCCGTAATCTCGGAAATCCTGGTAGAGGGCGACTTGCTCGGCCATTATACTCATGGGACGAAGTTGTTGCCCAACTATGTTAAGGAAATTCAGGCAGGACGGATGCCGGTGGATGGGGACCCCGATATTGTTTCCGACAAAGGGAGTGCCGTCCTAATCGACGGCAGATATCTTCCCGGTCCCTGGCTGGTCAATCATGCACTCGAGATATGTTTTTCGAGAATGGCCGAACAGGCTACCGTTACCGTAGTCATACGGAAAAGCCATCATATCGCATGCCTCGGTTCGTACCTTAAACGGATCACCGATCGAGGCTTGATTGGCATTATCCTATCGTCGGATCCGAATCATGCCTCGGTTGCCCCGTTCGGTAGTTATGAACCACGTTATTCGCCCAACCCGATTGCCGCCGGTATCCCTACTTCGGGAGATCCGGTTTTGATCGATATGAGTGTATCCTCGACAGCAAACGGAGTCGTTGCAAAGCACCTTGAAGAAGGGAAAATGCTTGCACATCCGTGGCTGCTCAATAACAAGGGCGAGGCGACGAACGATCCCAAACAATTCTTTACTACTCCTCCCGGAAGCATCCTTCCGCTAGGTGGTCAGGACCTGGGGTATAAAGGATTCGGTCTCGGAATTCTCATCGAAGCGCTCACTGCAGCTCTCGGTGGATTCGGCCGAGCCGACAATCCCACCCAATGGGGCGGGGCAGTATACATCCAGGTCATCAATCCGGAGGCATTCGCCGGTCTGGGTGCCCTGACTCGCGAAACTACCTATTTTGCCGATTCATGTCGTAATGCAAAACCGTTACCGAATGGCAAAGGTGTTTTTATCCCTGGTTATTTCGAACTTCGCAACTGGGAACGCCAGCTTGAGCAGGGGGTTCTTCTCGACGATGTGATAGTCAAGGGAATCGAAGGTCTGGTCTCCCTGTTGGGCATCAAAGCGCCTGCAGAATTATCTCGATGACGATTTTACATGATCAGAATGGGAATACCCCATATACATTTCCGCTTGGAATTCAAATGGTACTGCCCGACAATTACAGTCGGGACAGTACCTTTGCCAAATCGATGGAGTTGCTTCAAGAGCTTCGGTTTTCCTGCATCGAATTAAATATCGCTAATCCGAAACTGGTCAGCCCGTCGGCTTTAAAAGATTATCTGCATCGGTACGATTTGACCATGACCATGTTCGCTTCAGGTTTTTCTGCGAAAACTTATGAGCTTAGTTTGTCATCTACGGACATTGATCAAAGATTACGGTCGGTCGACTATTGTCGACATTTTATAGAATTTTGTGCTGAAATGGAAACAGGTATCATTTTAGGACTGATTCAGGGAGCCCCTGTAGCAGATGTTTCTACAGCCAGGGATCTTTTTTGTCGTTCCTTGGATGATTTGGTACCAATCGCCCAAAAGAAGCGGGTTTCGATTTTGATCGAAGCTACAAATAAAACACTGACGTGCGTTGCCAACTCGGCAGACCAGACGAAACAACTCGTTGCCGGATATCCAAGCTCTACCGTTCGCATATTGCTCGACACGTATCATATGGCATTTGAAGAAAGCGACACGTATCAGGCGATTGTTTCTCATGCAGGAGATTTCGACTCGATTCACTACTCGGACGACAATCGCTTTTATCCCGGTCTCGGACAGCTCGATTTTCAAAAGATTACCGAAAGTCTTGCTAGTATAGATTTTTACGGACCGATAGTTTTAGAAGCGAATATCCGCAATTCGTTCGAGGCTGATGTGAGAGCATCTGTGCAATATCTTAGACCGATACTTGCCCGTCCGTAACTAGCTAATCACGTACTGCAGAAAGAAACCGCTTGTCAACATCCAGTAATGTCAGCAGTCTCTGTTTTCCGCGAGTCAGGTGATACTTCATCAGCTCGGCGGCTTTCTCAGGCTCATGGTCAGCGATGCTTTGTACGATCGCCGAATGTTCGTTAATCGTATCCCCTTCGATAGATTTTCTGGATTGATCTTGGAAAAGCCAGCGCCGTACCAAGAGGATCTGTTCGCTGATTGTCTTGAGCATTGCCTGCAGTCTTGTGTTCCGCGAAGCCTCCTGAATCATTTGGTGGAATTCCATGTCGAGGTCGATCAGCTTGCGTTGCGAAAGTTTTAGATCATAGTTGCCATTAATCTGCTCTAATTTTCGTAACTGGGTTGCCGTTGCCTTTTCTGCAGCTTGTGCCGCAGCAAGAACTTCCAATGCCTCCCGTACTGAATATAACTCGATAATATCTTCACGCGTCAGCCTCGTAACACGATAGACGATGCCGTTGTAGCTAATTAGTCCTTGAACGGTGAGATTTCTTAAAGCTTCACGAATCGGCGTTCTGCTGATATTGAATTTTTCAGCCAGATTGTCGACAATCAGTCGTTCGCCCGGCTCGATCTCAAGCGATAAAATCGATTCTCTTAGAATGTCGGTGGCCTGATCGCTAAGGCTGCTTCTTCTTACAATTTTCTTTGGCACGATTACTCACCTTTTTGCTTTCGATCAAGTCGGTGAACGGCTTGTTTGACCGAATCGCTAGTAATAAAACAAATAGAAACAGTATGAATATGGAATACAAAGTATTCTGCAAGTATTTGTTTTTCATTTCTAGGATATGAAAAACTATAGCTGCCGTCAAGTAAGATATTAGTAAATTTTTCTAGATAATAAACCAGAATACCGTGCCGGGTGAGTTCGATAGAGATGAAAGTAATTTTCTATCTGATAATTATTAAATAAAATCTAGAACTTTTGATGGTATAATATATCGAGGAATTTCGTATACTGAACTCGTCATACGGTAAAAACTGTGAGAATGTCCATAAAAAAACACGTATTGTTTTGATTGACAACTCGGCCCCGAAGGTTTACCGTATACGAGATACAGGATATGGTATTCAAAGATGTTCGATTATGAAGGAGTATGGTCAACATGGTTGGGGCA
>JAAYDK010000343.1 GCA_012729295.1 Spirochaetales bacterium
GCAAACCTTCATCTGATTATAAAGCATCATACAGTACATCGTGAGCCGTTCATCAGCGGCTTTGCAGCTACAATCGATCAAAAACGTTGTATCGGTTGCGGTCTCTGTATGTCTCCGTGCACATTTGAAGCAATCGTAAAAAAAGACGAACAATATATCATTGATCAAGTACGGTGCGAAGGATGCGGATTGTGTGTAGATATCTGCCCGGCCGATGCGATAGATTTTTTACCCGCGGAATGTGGGATGTGGATGGTCAGCGAGACAGATTATGGTCCGATGGTGCACGCACATCTACATGCAGCCGCTGAAAATTCGGGAAAACTAGTTACTCTCGTACGAAAAAAAGCACGTAGTCTTGCTGAAGAGCAGCATCGATCACTTATTATCACCGACGGACCTCCCGGTATCGGTTGTCCGGTCATTGCGAGCCTGACCGGCACCGATGCCGTTCTCATTGTTGCAGAACCGAGTGCGAGTGCGTTTCATGACATCGAACGGGTAGGGCGTCTTGCACAATCATTTGAAATTCCAGTCTTCGGCTGCATTAACAAGTATGATATCGACGTGCACTTGTCGGAAAAGATAGAAGAGTTTATGGTTAGCCATGGCTACGTATTCTCAGGAACCGTCGGATACGACACCTCGATAGTAGACGCACAGACAAAGCAGACTCATCCGCTAGAAATTGTTTCAAAAGAGACCCGAAAGCGGATTCAGCATATATGGGAGACAGTATGGAAACACATGTGAACACAACACAGCTGCTACGTTTTGGGCCTCTTAAGGGAGCTAATGCAAACGTCAGACTGACCGGTCCGTGTACAGACACGGCCGAATTTTGGCTCATCTTACAAGATGGAATGATTACTGATGCAAAAGCTACATCGGATGGATGCAAAAACTCGATTCGAGCATGCTGTACGGTAGCTGATTTGGTGGTAGGAAAGAGCGAAAAAGATGCTCGGAACCTAACCGTCCAGGATGTATTGAAAGTTCTGGGAGAATATCCCGAGTCTTCGATACATTGTATTGAACTAGCATTAAATACTATGCGTGCAACCCTTGACGACGGTCATGCGAGACATTCGTCAGCTTTCGATGAATTAGAACAATTGCCGAAACCGCTACCGAGAACCGAAGAAGCTCAAACCATCATGGTCATGTCGGGCAAAGGCGGTGTAGGGAAAAGCACTGTCGCGGTTAATCTTGCAGTCTCTTTGGCTTCTTTTGGGTATCGTGTGGGATTAATCGATGTCGATTTACACGGACCAAGTATTCCAACGATGCTGAATCTGCATGATGTCCAAGTGCTCTCCGATGGCCAAGGGAAGATGCAACCTGTTGTACTAGGGGATCTTTTTGGCCTGCAAGTCATCAGTTTGGGCTTTTTGCTCGAGCATGACGACGATCCGGTAATCTGGCGAGGGCCGCTGAAACACTCGCTCATCGGGCAATTTCTCAATGATGTCGACTGGCAGGATGTTGATTTCTTAATAGTCGACTGCCCTCCGGGAACCGGAGACGAACCGTTGTCGGTTGTACAGCAAAACAAACACAAAGGCAAAGCGTTGTTGGTCACGACTCCTCAGGACGTTGCTACTGCCGACGTGTCTCGTTCCATAAATTTCTGCAAACAGCTCGAACTGCCCATCGTTGGGATTGTAGAGAATATGAGCGGATTCGAATGTCCGTATTGCCATCGCAATACTCCGATTTTTAAAACCGGCGGTGGTAAAAACCTTGCAGATGAATATTCGATACCGTTTTTAGGTTCTATTCCGATCGAAAGTGCTGTCGGCATAAGTACCGATGCAGGACTTCCGATCGTACAGCGTGCACCTGAGTCAGCCTCTGCACGCGGTTATCGTTCTGCTTCGATTGCTGTCGTCAAAAATCTTACGTTAACAAGGAGTGAGTCATGAAAGTAGCTATCCCGACTGCCAATGGTATGCTTACTGCACATTTCGGTCACTGCCAGGCATTTACAATATTTGAAGTCGATTGTGAAAAAAGTGAAATTCTCAATACGTCTGAATTAATACCGCCTCCACACGAACCCGGAGTATTGCCTAGAGTTCTTGGCGAAAACGGCATCGATGTTGTCATTGCCGGCGGAATGGGTTCGCGTGCACAGCAATTATTCGCCGAACGTGGAATTACCGTAATTTCGGGAGCACCATCGCTACCAGCACGGGAAGTCCTGGAGCGATACCTGGCAAATACACTTGAAACCGGTGAAAACGCCTGCGACCACTAAACAGGAATACACGAAGGACACAAAGAACAGAGTTTGCATATGCCGCATTCACTTTTGCGAGCGCGGCATATCGTGCGTCCATGCAAATTGACCGTCATTGAAAAACGATAACGCGATTCGGGATTAATCAGGTCAATTATCTGACGCTCGATAACAACTGGATCGCTAGACGTAACGAGTGCCAATCTCTGTACGACACGTCCAAAATGAGTATCTACGATTATTGCAGGATAATCCGATAATTTCCCTAATATCACATTGGCGACCTTTCGACCTACACCTGACAAGGCTGTAAGGTCGTTCATGTTCATGGGAACCTCTCCGTTATGATATTCGACAAGCTGACGCGAGAGCGTGATGATATGAGCAGCTTTTACCCGATAAAAACCGGTGCTCTTGATAATCTTCATAACATCTTCAATATCTGCAGCTGCCAGATGAAACGCATCGGGGTATGCTCCAAATAAATCTGGGACGACTGCATTCACCTGACGGTCCGTCGTCTGAGCGGACAATACGGCAGCTACCAACAATTCAAACGGCGAAGACTGTTCAAGAAAATCGATGGTTTTCGGACTTGTCTCGTCAAGAATGTTCGCAATTGCTTCTGCTCGTTCCATGAGTGTCATTTCATACATAATCGTCCTCTCAAAAGTCTGTGAGTCGGTTCTTGACTCATCTTGCGTAAAGCAAGTATACTCCATCCGACTGTTATCGGGGCGTTGCCTAGCGGCTAAGGCGCTTGCTTTGGGAGCAAGAAATCGGAGGTTCAAGTCCTCTCGCCCCGATCTTTCGTGCGCCAATAGCTCAGCTGGATAGAGCAACGGCCTTCTAAGCCGTAGGTCATGGGTTCGAGTCCCCTTTGGCGTAAATTAAACTCTTTATCATAGAAGAGTCTATAGAAACCACCAAGAGTTTGGCGTTTCTCCAAAACCAAAGTGTCAGATAAGTGTCAGATAGATGCTTATTGGGGAGGAGAAATTGAGTCGGTATTCGCTTTTCAAACGAGGCAAGGTTTTCTACACACAAATTAAAAATCCCGAGACTGGAAAATATGTTTCTGCTCGATCCACCGGTCAATCCGATGAGACGTAAGCACTCATGGTGGTATCCGACCGGCTGTTTTACAATGATGAAAAATCCCTTACACAGTAGGAGAACGGTAGTACATTATTGCCACTTAACAACACTTTTTTAGAAAAAAATTCAAAAAGATATCGTTAAATGGCATGTATCTAGAAAGCTTTAATCAGAATTATGTTTCTATAAGTCAGGCTTTCGTGTTCCACATCATATAATTGCAGCTATGTTGACATCGTTACACTTGAGGTTGGATTAACTGCTTAGGTGTGATATAAGGCAGGCACGATTGTGAAACAACGAACAGTAAAAAGAATTCGGCATTTTTATTGAAAACAAAAAAGCCCGATAGGTACCAAGTAGATACGTATCGGGCTAATGATTAAAATTACCAACCAAACATATTAAGTATTAAAATTTCTCCGTCAACAATCAGCGAAGCGCAGAATAAAAAATTGTAATCAGGCGTAAACGATACATTCGTACTATCATCATCTATAAGCTCTGTTACATAACTTACCGAGGTGCGGTCAAAATTAATCATAGACGGAGCTATTCTGATCGAAGAAATAGAAACCGGTGAGGTATAATACTCTATATCCAACACAACCGTACCATTGATTTCAGTACCATCATTCGCCACCCATCTATCCAGGGTCATAATTAAGTTAAGTTCATCCGAATCTGCATAATCGACCAAAGCAGTCATTCCCTCGTCGAACGTGAGCGATTCTCCTTCGGTAAACTCA
>JAAYDK010000344.1 GCA_012729295.1 Spirochaetales bacterium
ACTGATATTAAGAACGACAAATCCTCTTCTTGCCATTTCTGATGCCATCATGCTGTCTGCCGAAAGTGGTTCGGAGCCACCATGTGTCAAGAGTATACACGGGAGGCTGCTGTTGTTGTCGGCATCAGCCGGAGCATACATCTCCATGTGAAGATCGGCACCTCTTACGTTGATTACGACATCTGAAATGTTGATCTTGTAGCCTTGAGTCGTGATAACCTGAGCCAACAGACTGAAGACAATAATGAGAGCAACAAACAGAGCAAGAAGCCTGAGGCTTCCTTCCTTTGTTTTGAAAGAGAAAAATCTTTTCTTTTCCACAACCAACTCCTTTAAGTAAAATTGTACGTATGTATACTAGCACCATCTATGAATTTGTACAAACAAATTATTTAATTTTATTTTTAATTATTTTCACATGTAGAAGCAAGTATGACAGTGATAAAAATATTATATTATCATTCGTTAAAATCATACTCGCGATAAAAATTGCAATGATAGTCTTCGTGTTATTAAAGCTTATCGAGTATTAGAAGTACGTTACCTGACGGATTATTTACTTCAACAAAGGTTCTGTAAAATTGTAAGAAATGCTAATTTCTCGTATCTGAAGCGCAAATCAATGTCTTTGAGTGCACAAGCAGTCCTAAACACTCGCCGATTAAATAAATTATATGAAAATGGACATGATGGTCCTTTATCATGTGATAAACCATAAACACATAAAAATAGGTTAAGAACGGGGGAATTATTACAGAAATCCTAAACGGTTGCTAGACACTGTTCGGCATTTTCCTATGACATCCAGGAGTTTGTCGAGGGATATGTGACCGGACGAACAGTACCCCTTCATCCAGATGCTACATTTAATCGAGGACATTCTTCCAGTGAGCGACTACGGCGTTAGCCGGGTGGAGCGAAAGGCATTCAAAGGGTTGGTATTGATAATGATACCAGCAATCCGAAATTCATGTAGGTAAGTTTTCATGTCTATTCATATCTTTATCGTGTGGGAAGAAAGATGTACAATGGCGCAAGCAAGCACAATTTGTCTGTCATGATACTAGTCTGTGTTTCATTTGGTAATGCCAGCTATCGTTAGTATGTTCAGATGCTTTTTAATGGAATCGGCAATCGTGAACTAAAAAAACCCCGTTATCACACATATCTTGAATAGAAAGCAGGAGATAATCTTTTTATGGCTACTGAGAAACATGACCTGATGATTAAAACCGAAGATGGAATTCTTAACATACGAGTCGGAGCAATCATCATGAAACATGGAAGGTTTCTTATGGTGAAAAGCGATGGATTCGATTACTATTATTCGGTCGGCGGACGATTGAAATTTGGAGAGACTACCGAAGAAGCCGTCATCAGGGAAGTATGTGAAGAAACCGGGGTATCTATGGACATCGACAGGCTCGGTTTTATACAGGAAAACTTCTTTTATAGTGATAATCCTACTCATCCAGGCATTTTGATTCACGAATTTTCCTTTTTCTATTACATGAAAGTCCCGATGGATTTCAACCCCATCAGCAATAGCCCGACACATGATGGAGCACATGATTATCTTGTTTGGGTCGAACCTGATGTCAAGGTGAAAATCTTCCCGGAATTTTTCAGAACCGAGCTGTCATCACAAGCTCGAGAAGTCAAACATTACGTAAACAGAACGTAAAATCGAATACATGGTCAGTCTGGATACATTACTGAAAAACAATAGTTTCTAGATACAGGCAAGGAGGAATGATGATCGAATATAAGGAGTTTGGATGCGAACAGCTGCAGACGATGAAAGATTTGTACCTTCAGGAAGGCTGGTCAGCCTATCTTGGCGATGATGCAAAGCTGTCTAGAGCTTTTAACAACTCATTATATACGCTAGGAGCTTTTAGAGATGGCGAATTAGCTGGCTTCATCCGCTGTGTTGGCGATGGAGAGCATGTGCTACTTGTTCAGGACCTGATTGTGGAACATACATATCGTAGACAAGGTATCGGAACTGCTTTGTTAAAAACCATCTGGGAAAAATATTCAGATGTACGGATGTTTTGTGTAGTAACCGATGTGGCAGACGATGCGGCCATTCGCTTGTACGAATCATTCGGGATGAAGCAGTTTTCCGACGGCCGAATGGTTGCCTACTTCAGACCAGAATGAGTGTTAAAAGAAACGCTATTCAGATGCTTTTGGAAACTGCATGCTATACAATAGCCTTGCTTATGTACGAGAAAAAAGGGAATACACGATGGAAACCGATGTTACCGACAACTACGATAAAGCGTTTCTTCTTGATACGATGATGGGGCCGAATGCCATGCGCATTACGGAGGAACTTGCAAGTTTTCTCCCGATTACCGCAGGCATGCGTATTTTGGATCTAGG
>JAAYDK010000035.1 GCA_012729295.1 Spirochaetales bacterium
ATATCTTATTCTCTTTATATTCTTTTATATTATCTTCTCTTATAGTAGAACGTTCGTTGTTCGTTCGTACTACGTCCGTGCTACGCTCGTAATTGGATTCTTCATCATTTGCATTATCCAAATCTCTATGATCATTAGATTTATCATCTTTCTTATTGTATCGATGCATGACAGATTCTCGCGCCTTTTCAGTCTTGCTCATAATGGCCTCCAGTTCACTTCTCAGTCTATTGGACCAGAAGTAGGTACGATCGGTGTCAAACAGGTGGTAGACATCTATTGCATCTCCAAGGAATCTTTGCACCTTGCGTGGGTCCTCGCTGATTGCCTTGGCAATGAGCTTTCCAGAGTCTCGTCGAGCTTGACCACCAGTAGTAAAAAGGTATTCGATAACCAACCAGTACAGTCCATACCCGGCAATTCCCCAAGACTCGCGTAAGGCTAGAATCTTCTCATCGCGTGATGCGTTTATATCATGGCTGAAATGTTGCTGCTTAAGTTTCATGTTCAGCCTCCACTTGCAAACCTTGAGGGGTGAGACTGGCAGAAAGAGTCTGGACAACCGTCTATGCCGCATTTTTTCGGAGGAAACGTAGCTCTACTCGCTATACATTGGATAATAGCTTGGAGATCTGATTTGGATAGGTGTGGGGTGTTTCCTAAGTATTTACATACATCGATTTTGCTCTTGGCTTTAGAAGGTTTTCTCGCCAACTCTTGTGATTTTAAGTAGGTCTCTGTTTGTTCGAATGTCAGCTGTTTTCGAGTGGACTGTCTGCTGATTGTATCTACTCTTGGTTGATACTGTACGTCATAATGTTTTCTACTTATTTGCACATTCATTCGTTACCTCCTCTATAGAGAATTGAAGTCTCTTTCGTGGTCTCGTAACGATATGGGTAGCCATCACGGATAAATACAG
Organism: Spirochaetales bacterium; assembly: GCA_012729295.1. GTDB lineage: Bacteria > Spirochaetota > Spirochaetia > Sphaerochaetales > Sphaerochaetaceae > JAAYDK01. Next base: position 923 of record JAAYDK010000035.1, read on the forward strand.
ATAACGTAATCTTTCCATGATCAGGTGCTTCTTCGAATAAGGAGACCAATTGATCATAGAGTTCTGAGATACAAGTAAGTGGCATCTTGTCTCGTGTCATTTGGAGTCTCCTTCGAATATTTCTTCAAGACGATCGAGTAGGACTGCTGGGATCAACAACTTATGCCCAATCTTAGTTATTGGTACAAATCCCTGCTTCATATACCGGTAGAGTGTTGTCCTGCTGATTCTAGCTTCAAGACAGAACTCTTTAGTGGTCAGAAATCTTTTCTTCTGGGAGGTATTAGGCATACTTTTCCTCCTTTGAATAGTCTTCGAGTTTCAATAGACGTGAACTGATGATACTTTCTGTAGGTTCGACGAGAGTTGAGTGGATATACTGATCAATCCTGTCCCGAGTGAATCGTACATTGGCAGCAATCTTCAGATGGGGAAACTTTCTTGAAGAAACCCATTGTCGAAGATTCTGTGGATACATGCAGAGGATTTTTGCGACCTCCTCATAGGCAAAAAGTGATGTGTGTTCTGTTCGTGTGGCCATTCAACCACCTCCTGTAGATTGATGTTCGAATAGCGTGCGCTACCCTGACAGACACGAACATAACGGAGAAATATCTTGTCTTAGAAACTTGGAGGACACTTGTAGGACAAAAATTGTTGAAATTGGTATATCTATATATAAAAAATAGATAGTAATTCTCTTACTAAGAATCTTATAAGACAAAATTGCCAATTTGAGAAAAAACCGATCTAAGTGACCGGTTTGCTTTTTAGTAAATTTAATTATTGAATTGATCGAATTAATTTCATCACAGTGGAATTGAAACCATAATCAACCCCAAAATTTGGAAATCTTTGTTCCGTTTTTCTTAAGGCCATGAGGGTGATGTCTTTGTTATCTGGACGGCAGAAATGGCTATGGATTAAATTGTGGATCCTTCCAGCTTTACTTGTGTTAATCTTCTTGTTAAATGGCTTAGCGTTGATGATGTTGCTGCTATTAAGCTTTTCAATCATCATTATCAGGTTCTTTAGTGAGCTTTTCCAGATGATTTTCTGTGTAAAGACTTCCTGAATACGCTCAGAAGGCTTGTCGAGAAGTAGAAAGTGACTATTTTGGAATTTAATGAACTCTATATGCTCTATGTATCCGTGGTCGTCTAGCATTTTCCATAAGGATTTCAGGTTTTCCTCTCCTCGGACCCACGGAATCAACTTTGTGTACTTGGAGTTCTCAGACTTACTTTTCAAATTTTCTTCGAGGCTTAAATAGTTACCTTGATCAGCATCCTCTTGCAATGCCAAAGCTACTTCGATATCGAGATCTAGGAAATCTTTTAGGGAGATGGCTTTTTGAGATATAACCTGTAGTAGATGAGGCTCCTTCTGGTACTGGATATACTCGATGGTTTGGATATGACCAAGGATTACTTCACACCATTTTATTGTCAGCACATGCTTCCATTCGGAAGAATCAGCACCTCTGCCTGGAGAGAATGTTGGATAGACAGTGAGTATTTCAGCCAGTCTGTCCCAGTAGTATTCTTCAGCAATTTTCTGAAGTTTATACACAAGAATATCGGCTGGGTGTGTTTGGTATGAGGAGTCTGTATAATCCAATATCTGACTTTCGAACTCACAATAAGCCTGCTTTATCTTCTCTATCAGTGAAGAGGGGATAGGTTTATGTGTGAAGGGCATTGCTAACTTCTGATAATCTTTCAGGAATTCTTCAGTGAAGGTCATTTGTGGGGGGGCATTGGGCACCCTATTAGTGTAGCCCCGCTCCAAAGTCAAAAAGAAGGTGGTGGATATTGGACTCAATTCTTCCTTGGTGGACGCCTTGTATAGTCTCTGATGTAGTTCAAAAGGAACTATCATGTCTGCGAAATTTCTTCCCAGTACCTTGATTAGTTCATCATTTTCAGCACTCATGAGTTTTTGGACCTGGATTGAAGCCTCTTTCGGAAAGAGCTTACAAAACCGTTTTGAAATAATTGTTCCTTTGATTAGCGGCGTTTCTAGGTCGATCGCATCAAAATCTCCATAGGCATCTTTTATGAGTTCCTCATAGTTCTCGAAGTCTATTGGATACGATGGCCTATCGCGCATACTTCACTTCCTCGCTCTTAATACTGCAAGTATAGTACAATATTTTGATCAACAGGAAGTGAGTTTAAAAATACTAATAGAATGAATATTGGAGAGCGTAGACCTTCTCTATATGGAATCTGAAAAATAGACAAGCTCAACCATTTGGTACACTTTTTGGTATTGTTGATGATATTAAAACTATCAAATGTTTGCAGATAAAAGAGATGGAACTGTTGACCCACGGAGTGTGCCTCCGTAGAGTCATTTTTCATTATTCTGGGTGAAGATTAGGGGTTACGTGGCATCTTTCAATACAGATCCTGTCAGAGTATTAGTCGTGAGTAATTCGTTGGTTGGGATTTTGCGACCGCAGTCTACTCGAATATCAAGCCAGTAAATGCCTTGCGGGTTATCTCTTCTTGGCTTGAGCTTTGAGTCTTTCTTTATCAGCAGCCAAGTTTAAGACATGCATTTTCCTGTGGCAATTGGGGCAGAGTGCCACCGTGTTTTCGATCGTATCGCTTCCCCCCTCAGAGATCCATTCAATATGGTGACACTCCAGATATGGTTTACTGGATTTATCGGTGAAGGGAGCTTGTTGCCCACATAACTGACATACCCCGTTTGCTCTTCGTTTTGCATACTCAGCGATATATGACTTTAGGAGAATGCAAAGTGGTTCATGGCTATTACCGATGTCAATCAATCGTACGAGTCGTTTCCGCCCTGTATATATGGTGCTTCACTTGGCCTGGCCGAAAGCTCTCTCCGTTGCTTCCCTGACCGCCTTGAAATGATTCTCATTGGCGTGGGCAGCATAGTGCTCAAGCATTGCCATCGTCTTATGGCCGGTAGCCAATCCAAGGCTTCTGGCATCAACCAAATCAGCCATCTTTGCTGCATACCGGTGTCTCCAGCTATGAAAGACGATGTTGCGTTTTGCTTTTTCTTTCTTTGTAATACCGATCTTGATCATGGCTTCCAATAATCCATCATTCAGAAGCTTATGGTCCATCGGCTGGCCTTCTTTGTCACTATAGAAGATGAAGCCATCATCCCAAGGATTCTTCTCGGCAAGCTTGAGCAGCCCCTCTCTGATTTCAGGCAGCAAAGGGACCTGCCTTTCTTCTCCATTCTTAGGAGTTTTCAAACCATCAAGAGGGCTGTACGAATGACGGATAAACAACCTATCCAAACCAATATCCTCAACTTTAAGCCCCAGAACCTCACCGGATCTGAGACCGCATGTAGAGGCAACCAAGTTGCCAAGATATGATCGCTCATCCTTCCATGTCTGCCCAAAGAGGGCAGTAGTCTCTTCATCGGTGAGGATACCCCTCTCTTTTGTTTTTCCCACAAAGTTTTTAAGTCCTTCGGCAGGATTGGTATGGATATACCCCTCCTGGAATGCCCAGGCAAAGGCAACCTTGCCAGCGATCATGGTTTTGTTGATAGTGCTTGCAGAAAGACCTTTCTTTCTAAGAGATAGTGAGAAGTTTCTCAACTCATCTCTGGTTATACTGGCAAGAGTTCTTCCCTCGAAGTATTTCTTCCAGTAGGTATTGACGCGTTTGATTGAGTCCATGCAGTGGGTTCTACCGATGGACTGCCCATGAGCTAGCTTCTCTCGTACGTAAGGGCTGGTGTCATAGTTGTAGAAGTCGAGCAGATAGGTGATGAGATCCCGTTCTTCCGCCTCCTTGATTTTCTTGAGAAGTCCGCGTTGCTTGAGAATAGTCATAATTTTCTCAGCTTCCTGGTTGGTGATATCGATGTCTTCAAGGATACTGAACAACCTGTTTACGTTGATTGCTTCAGAGACATCACGTTTCAACTTTGTCTGTTTTTGGGGAATTCCTTCGACAATCCAACGAGAGACAGTCAGTACAGCAGCATCACGATCGGTTTGACCAGTGCTCATGGCTGTGAGTTGTTTCCCTGTTTTTTGATCTACGATTCGTGCGTACCAGATACTACCGTGAAGGGAGAGATAGAAAGGTTTCCGGCTCATGTTCCACTCCAGAAACTGATCCCAAAAGGTGTTTTTGGTACACCTTTTGGTACAGTTGCGATGTGACATGCTTCCGGTTTTTCCGTTAAGCTTTGCAATCCCTTACAATGTAAGGTTTAAATCTTTGGGCCCAGAAGGACTTGAACCTTCGACCCACGGATTATGAGTCCGATGCTCTAACCAACTGAGCTATGG
>JAAYDK010000345.1 GCA_012729295.1 Spirochaetales bacterium
CATTTACCCCACCAGCAAAAACACTGGATACAGCAAGTACGATGACCATAAGAATGATAATACTCTTTTTCATATCCACTCCTTTTATTTTCCTCATGTAAACAACACGTCATGAGGCAACAGGATGCAGTTAGTGCAACCGGTTGCACTCCTTTTATATCACACACCCCCTCGTTTGTCAATCTCTATTTCCAAAAATTGGGATACAGACTATATTACATAATGGAATCTTCCATTAGACTAGGAAATCGTTTATATTTACTGCTATAGCATTGATATGGGACTGGGCTTCTGCTCTGATCATCTAAATTAGAGGACATAAAATGGAAAAAAAAGTTACCATTTACACTTTAGCAGAAAAACTCAACATGTCTGTCTCGGCAGTCAGTCGAGCGTTTACTCCTAATTCAAAGCTCAATGCCGAAAAAAGAAAAATTATTCTTGAGGCAGCTGAGAAATACGGCTACGTTCAAAATAAAATGGCGTCTCGCCTTTCTCAGAATCCATTCCACATTGGTGTTATCATGCGTGGACGTATCGAAGCGTATTATCATCAGATGACGGATGGAATTAATGCAGCCTTCTTGGAATTCAAGGACTATAAGGTAAGTTATGATCTCCGCAATTATAAACCTGGAGAGTTTACTGTTGAAAAAGCATGTAAAACATTAGATGAATTTCTTGAGAAAAAATATGACGCCGTGATAGTACACGGCCTATACAATCAGGACATGATTAACAAAGTCAATCAACTTGCGGATGCAGGAATTAAAGTCGTTACTCTTCACAATGACATGACCGGTACAAAACGACTTTTCTGTTCTACTACTAATATAGCAATCGCTGCAAGTATGGTCGCGCAATTATTTGATATCTTGCTTCCTAAAAATCATAGAAACATTGCGGTTTTTACAGGTAGCATGCAATCTCCGATACATCAGGGGTTAGTGTTCAATTTTTCAAATCATGCTTCCCGATACGGGCTAAATCTTATCCAGCCATATGATACTCTCGATATCCCTGATATTGCAGAAAGACTTGTAGAAGAAGCATTTGCAACAAATGCAGAAATCAATGGAATTTACATCAGCTCTGCAAACTCCATTCCTATTTGCCGTTTTCTTGAAAAACACGAACTTGGGGATAAAATTGCTGTAATAGCCTCCGACGTTTTTGAAGAACTTAGTGAATATATAAGGAAAGGAATCGTGAAAGCTACAATATTCCAAGATCCATTTGCACAAGGGTACAACGCATTTGCGAAGCTTTACCATTATCTTGCAGAATCTGAACCTGTTCAGCCTGTAGTCACGACAAAACCTCAGATTGTCCTTGAAAGCAACCTTTCATTATATGAATAACTGAAATTCCCATTCTTGGCTGAAGGCTCATAAATATTTAGTGCAACCGATTGCATTCCCAAAATTAGTGTGCTAATATGATACCGCAATTAAGGATTGGGAAGGTGCATAATTGATTAAGGACATAACAGAAAGATATATGTCGCCATTTAGGGTTATAGGAAACCTCTATTTTGTCGGTACCCGGCCAGCCTCATCTCATATCATCGATACCGGAGATGGTTTGATAATGCTCGATTCTGGTTATCCGGAAGATTTGAAACATATTATTAATTCTATTCAGGTAATCGGCTTTTCTTGTCAAGATATAAAAATCATCCTTCATTCTCATGGCCATATCGACCACATAGGAAATACGCGCAGTATCGTACAACTATCTGGAGCAAAGACAATAATCGGCCGTCTAGATGCAGATTATGTAACTGGTAAACGAGATCTTTCCTTTGCAAAAGAACTAGGGATGGAATTCTCTCAATTCTTCACTCCTGACGTTTTGCTTGAAGATGGAGCCACCGTATCTTTAGGAAACACCGTCATCCGTTGTATTCATACTCCCGGTCATACTGAGGGAACCATGTCCTATTTTTTTGATGTAATGGATAATGGCAGGGATCTCCGTGTCGGAACACACGGTGGAGTCGGAACTAACAGTATGGAGAAATCATTTTTACAGCGTTACGCCCTTCCTCTTTCTCTTAGAGATGATTTTAGGGCTGGTCTGGATAGATTGAAACGCGAGCATGTTGATGTCTTCATCGGAAACCACCAGGACCAATGTAATACTGTCGACAAATACAAGCAGATAATGGCTGGAAATAAAGATGCGTTCATAGATTCTACCGCATGGCCTGAATTTCTACTTCAATGTGAAAATAGACTTGACCGTATGCTGGCCGAAGAGAACGAATGGGAAAGGGAAACAGACAGATGAAAAAACTTCGCTGGGGTGTTATCGGAGCCGGAGGGATAGCAGACCGTAGAACAATTCCAGGCATGATGCTGGCTAGGAACGCCGAACTTGTGGCAGTTATGGAATTACAAATGGACCATGCGCTTAGATTGCGTGATAAATATGGAGCCAAGCGTGCATATGACAACGAAGAAGCTCTGCTCGCTGATCCGGAAGTTGACGCTGTTTATATCGCTACACCTATTGTATGTCACGCAAGACAAGCCAAACTTGCTGCTGATTACAAAAAGGACATCCTTATAGAAAAACCTCTTGCGATGACATCTGCCGAAGGCCAGGAAGTGATTGACTATTGCACTTCGAAAGGAGTACGTATCGCTGCTGGTTTCATGATGCGATTCGGTGCTCATGTTATGAACATGAAAAAGGCAATCGCTGAAGGAAAAATCGGAATACCTGTTTCCGCCTATTCCCAATTCACCTTGTGGTTACCGTATGAAGAGGGAAATTGGAGACAGTGCAAAGCAAAGGCCGGTGGCGGTTGTATGATGGACATGGCAGTTCATTGCATCGACCTCGTTGAATATATTTCAGGCATGCGCGTTACCCATGTCGGGTCGTTTAATGAAAAGATTGCATTCCCCGAGCCTCAGTATGATGTTGAAGATACTTCGACACTATTGATGAGAATGGAAAATGGGGCTCAGTTCGTGATCCAGACCAACTTCAACATTCCTGATGAAGTTGCTAAATGGAGACTCGAATTCTTTGGAACGAAGGGAAGACTGCTTGGAGAAAATATCATTGGACAAATAGACGGAGGAACACTCAACGCAGTGTTCATCGAAAAGAATCTTGCCTACAATTCCGAACAAACACATAACGATGACAAGGGTATGGACATGAGTGCTGAATTTGGAAACATGTACACTAGAGAAATAGAAAGCTTTTCAGATTCAATTCTCTTTAGTAAGCCACTAGAAGTTCCCGCTCAAGATGCTGTTCATGTGCAACATATCATGGAGACCGCTTACAAGAGCGGTGAAGAACGAAGAATCTTAAAGGTTTGACTGTTATGAGATTTGCAAGTGAAAAACTAATCGCGTGGTGTGTCGAAAATTTGGAAAAATCCGGGCTCGATTATAATGAAGCCAAAACAGTCGCACAGGTTCTGATCTCTGCAGATGAGAGAGGCATCAATTCCCACGGAATTATTAGAGCAGAAGGATACATCCAATGCTTGCAGTCCGGCGGTATCGCTGCCAATGCTGTGCATACGATTATCAATGATGGCCCATCATATGCTCTCGTAGATGCAAACCGCGGATTGGGAATCCCGGTTTCGGTTTTCGCAATGGATCTTGCCATAGAAAAAGCTAAAAAATCTGGAATTGCCATCGTCAATGTATTTAACTCCCACCATCATGGAGCCTGCGGATATTACACGCTTAGGTGTGCAGATAGGGGACTAATCGGTCTGGCGATGTCCACTGGCGACATAATAATGGCGATAACTGGCGCAGCAAGCAACTCAATAGGGAATAATCCATTCTCATATGCCGTTCCTGCAGGGAGGTATCGCTCCATTTGTTACGATATCGCAATGAGTACTGTAGCAGCAGGAAAAATTTCCATGGCGGCAGTTGAGAAACGCAGCATTCCTCTTGGATGGCTGTTGGACCCAGATGGCAACCCAACTACAGATCCAGACGATTATGCAAAGGGCGGCCCACTCTGTCCTTTCGGTGGATATAAGGGTTACGGTTTGAGCATGATGGTCGAATCACTTGCAGGAATACTTTCATCTGCCGCTTTACTAAAGGATATTCACGCATGGAACATGGATCCGAATAGTAGTGGAAATGTCGGGCATTGCTTCATCGCAATTGATCCAGCGGTAATTAATCCGGGGTTCTCTATACCTGAGCGTGCCGAGCAGATGATCGATCAGCTACTTTCGCAGAAAAAAGCTCCTGGTGTCCAAAGGATCGTATTCCCTGGTCAGCTGGAGAATGAGAAAGAAGTTGATTCAAAGGAGCATGGAGTACTTCTTCCGGAAGCTACGCTGGTTGCCCTAAAGCATATTTCAGAGATAACCGGGATCATATTTAACCGAGATACTTTAAAAAAATAGTGTTGCAAGGAATAAAAAATGATTAGAAAATGCGAAAGACTTAGAGAAAAACTTAAAAAAAATGAGATTGTCAGAGGAACGTGCTTCACCATCATATCGGATCCAATAATTATCCAAAAGATGGACCATCCAGATCTCGATTTTGTTGTGCTGGACATGGAACACGGTCGTTATGATGCTCAAAACATTGTTCCAATCCTCAATACATGCAGAACCATAGGACTTCCAACGATTGTGCGAGTACAGGACGCATTATATCATCTCGTTGCAAAACCGTTGGACATGGGAGCCGATGGGATAATGCTTCCAAGAACGGAAACCCTTGAACAGTTAAAGACCGCTGTGGACGGGCTCTGCTTTTTCCCAATAGGACGGAAAGGAAATGGAGGAATAGCACAACTTCTTCCAGGGGAGACCATTGAAGAATTCAATCAGTCGCGTTTTCTTATGCCCCAAATCGAATCTCCTAAGGGTATAGAAAACCTTCCGTCGATGATTGAAACCTACGGCAAACACATTTCTGCAATCATTATCGGACCGTATGACATGTCGGTCATGGTAGGTACTCCATGCAACATATACTCAGAAATTATGATTGATTCGATAAAGAAGGTTTTTGATATCTGCCATTCCTACCAGATGTCTTGTGGCATATTCTGTAATAATTATTCTGATGCCATTCGCTTTCGCAATATGGGTGCCAATGTACTCTGGACCGGAACAGACGGCCAGTTTTTATCGATGGGACTCCACAACACATTATCAGATTTAATGAA
>JAAYDK010000346.1 GCA_012729295.1 Spirochaetales bacterium
CGTCTCGAGCATCGATGTGGAGGTTCACAAATTCCTTGTCGATGGTGAGTAACGGGGCTGCTTCAGAATTTACGTGCATCTGCAGATGGCCGTCGACGATGTGTACGAATAATTCCGGTATAGCATAGTGCGTCTCATCGTTCGAATATTGTAATCCGGGATAAGGATTCAGAGATTTGAGATATTGATAGAGCATTGCCAGCTCATCCTCGTCGATTCCGAGTTCCTTTGCAACTTCTTTAGTCTTGTTCATACGCAACTGCTCAAGATGCTCGCATACCAGTCTTTCAAAAATAATTATGTCGCGTGGGGACAAGTTATCGATTTTTGCTTGAAGAATCAAAGATTCTCGAAAATCGGTGACGGCAATACCCGGTGGATCGAGAGTCTGTACAATCGACAGTACTTCCCGCAAAGCCTGTTGCCTTTCGGCTGCCACCAAAGATTCGACCGGTAGCTTGTGAAAGCCGTTTTGGTCGAGATTTGAAATGATGAGTGCGCCAAGTTCCATCTGTTCGTCTGTGAGCCTTAGACATCCTAATTGCCGTAAAAGATATTCTTGCAAAGTTTCTGAACGCGATAGCGCCCCATCGATATAGCGGGCGTTTCGGTCGGCTGCTTCCTGGTCGTACGAATAGGATTGCCGCGTCCCACTTTGGGAATCGCTTCTCGCTCCGATACCGAAACCGACCGAATCACCATAGTTGTCGTCGATCCGTGAATCCTGGCGTTCAGCCAGACGTTCTAGCGAAACCGATCGTTCGGCAGGGATTTCCAATGCTGGGTTCGCTTCGATTTCCGTTTTTACACGTTGTTGCAATTCAAGCACGGACATCGCCAGAATTTCAAAAGACTGAATCAGTTGCGGAGAAAGCGTCAGCTGCTGCTTCAGCGATTGATTGAGACCGACAGAGGTGTCCATCATGATTCGCCTCTGCTAAAATCTTCTCCGAAGTAGATACGGCGGGCATCCGGGTTGGCCAATAGGTCGGCTTTTTTCCCCGAAGCAAGGATTTCTCCTTCGTTGATGATATAGGAAGTGTGTGTGATGGCCAGCGTATCGCGAACATTATGGTCGGTCAGGAGAATTCCGATATTCCGCTTTGATAATGCCTGAATAAGTAGTTTGATTTCGTATACCGCTTTCGGGTCGATACCTGCAAACGGTTCGTCGAGCAGCAGAAACTTGGGATTACAGGCAAGTGCTCTCGCAATCTCCGTTCTGCGCCGCTCGCCGCCTGAAAGGGTATACCCGTATTGCTTTCTTACTTTCTCCAATCCGAATTCGCTAATGAGCGAATCGACTAGATTCTGTAAATCTTGCTTGTCCAGATCGTCACGGGCCTGGGCAACCAGCTTGATATTGTCTTCGACGGAAAGCTTGCGGAATATCGACGGTTCTTGCGGAAGGTACGCAAGCCCAAGTCGGCTTCTCCGATACATTGCCAGACGCGTTACATCCTGATTGTTTAGTAAAATTGTTCCCGCATCCGACACAATAAAACCCACTATCATGTAAAACATGGTTGTCTTGCCGGCGCCGTTTGGACCGAGCAATCCGATGATACTGCCCGATTCCATTGAAAACGAGACATTCTTGACCACGCATTTGCGGCCGTAGGATTTTGTAAGTTTTTCCACCTGCAATGTGTTGTGGCGCACCCTGTCAACCATCGACTGTTCCCCGTATCGTCCCTTCCAAAACGATCTCTTCACGTTCCAAATCCACGCTTGTAGAGTTGGACTCGTAGAGGTTTCCTTTCCAATATACCGATGAATTTCCAGTCAGTGCAAGCGAAAGGCTGTTGCGGTCGTACAGGATGCTGTCAGCTCGACAAATCATCGGTCCCGAATCAGTATGACGGGACAGCTTGGCTTCAATCTGTAAAAGGAGAATTCCCGTTGTTTCAGCGTACGACAAATAAGCTCCCGTTGCTATAACCTCATGCGTAAAATCCTGAATCTCGACCCATCCTTCAACGGTAAGCGTTTTTTCTTGCCGGTCATACCACAATTCGGTAGCCGATATAGACAATCCGTTGGCCGTATCGGTAATTCGAATATTTCCCGTTCCGCTGACATAACGATAGTTGTCCCCCGAAAGTTCAATAGTGTCTGCTTCGAAGACGGTATTTCCAACGACAACCACAGCCCCTTGGCTGAGCGTGATGACTTGTCGGCCTTCTTTCATAACCGCTTTCGTGTAGCCGCCTTTGAACGTAATTTTTTCAGAATCTTCGGCACCATAGGCAAAAGTGACTGCAACTGCCAAGAGTACCACTACTGTAGTTATACGGATCATCATCTTATTCGACATCCAACACAACTCCTTGCTCGACTCTGGCAAATTCAAAAGTCGCCGATGTAAAATCGCCTGTGAACCCATAACCGGTTATAGTATAGCGGTCTGAATAATTCACAGTCGCCGCTTTATCGAGCGGACAAGACAACAACCGCTCGGCATGATTCCAATTCAATTCTTCTGCTTCGACGCGAATGTCGTCGGCGATATTTGATACGATAACACGTCCCGTGAGCTTTGCATCGTTGGTATCGGTATTGATTTTCCCGAAATCTGCCGAACCCGTGATTGATATCGAACCGTCCTGCGCTTTTTGGATGAACTCGATGGATTCCAATAATGCCAGACCGTCCTGATACAATTCAATTATTTCTGCATGAATAAAAATCGGCTGACGTTTTGCCATACCGAGTAAATAATCTGCATCGTACATCACCATATCGGGATGTTCCAAATCTCGTGAAGAGAAGACCGGCCCGTCGTCCTGGAGTGAACAACTTGTAAAGGCATACACGAGAACAGCTATACCCAGCATGAAAACCCGCAAGATGCCTTTCATTACGATTTACTCCTGTTCTCCCAGATCGATGACTTTCGTCACTGTCGGCATGAATGACTCCCCTTTGATTTTGGTAAAAATCCGTGCAATAACGAATCCCATGGCAATTCCTGTAAAGCCGAAAGCAACTTTTACTAATTCCGAGCTTTCGGGAGAGACTAACTGTGTAAGATAGAATCCCACAGGAAAAAGAAGCAGCGGGAGCAAGAGAGCGATGAAACTGGAAGTTACCGTCTTTCCCGGTGGAAGATAGAGCTCAACAGTATCTCCGATAGCCGGTTTTACCCCTTGATCGAGACGGGCAGGGAATGAACGACCTTTTGTCGAGCAGAAGGTACTGCTTTTACATGAGGAACACGCACTAGAGCCGCACGTGACGGTTATCTTCCCATTCTGTTCTATTGATGATACGACAGCATGTTCGTACATAATGTTATCTACTCCTCTGATTGGGCAAAGTCTGCAGGCGTTTCTACAG
>JAAYDK010000347.1 GCA_012729295.1 Spirochaetales bacterium
CCCCATCGAGCATGAGTAACGAAACATGATTGTGTTCCGTACTAATTTCACAAGATGCACTGTGGTTTTGAGAAGCAAGCTCTACTTTGATATAGACAGGGGGAACCTCTGTGCAAATACAGAGCTTGGCTATTTTTATATACGGAACAGCGGTTGATTGCCTTTCGGTATCGATATGGGCAAGCAAGCTCAACCCATTATCGGCATCTCCACTAGCAATACCAAGACAGACTGCGGTTTGAATCCCGTGAAAGGAAGAATTGGGTATTCCTACTCCCATCGCATTTTTCACCATATCTCGACTTGCATGGATATGAATGGAAATCGGCTCTTCTTTTAAAACAGACTTCGCTTTTGCCCCTGCGAGTGCAGCCGCAGCAGGTTCCGTACATCCCATAGCAATAATTAACTCGCGCTTGAGTAACTCGGTAATAGCTCTCATCTACCCTTCTTCACCAGGCAACGACTGCACCGTCTGCACGCGTTTCGGTCCCGCCTATGAGCATACCTGTTGTTTTGTCTCGCCAGATAATCTGACCTCTCCCAAAGAGTTCCGGATCCATAGAAATCTGGACTTGATGACCGCGTTTTGCCAATGCTTGAGCAATATGATGGGGGAAATGGGATTCTACCAAGATTTTCTTACTACTTAGCCAGCGCCATCTGGGGGCATCCAGCGCAGCTTGAGGATCGAGTGTGCCATCGACAGTATTGAGCACTACCTGTACGTGTCCTTGCGGCTGGTTGAAGCCTCCCATGACTCCGAACGGGCCGATTGGCGAGCCGTCCTTCGTGAGAAATGCAGGGATGATGGTATGATACGGGCGCTTGGATCCTTCAAGCCTATTGGGATGATTTGCATCGAGTGAGAAATTACATCCTCTGTTTGCCATCGCGATTCCCGTACCCGGAATTACGACTGCCGAACCGAAACCTTCATAATTGCTTTGAATGTATGAGACCATGGTACCCTCATCATCAGCTGTTGCCAGATACACGGTCCCCCCGCGTTCTATCTGACCGTGAGAAGGTTCCAAAGCCTCATCTTGGATCAATGCACGTCTTTTAGCGGCATACTCGTCAGAGAGCAGAGCTTCGACCGATACCGGCATGCATCTCGGTTCGGTTACGTAAGCGGAAGCATCACTCATTGCCAGCTTGATAGCCTCGATAGATTGATGATAACTGCGTTCGTCGAATCTGTTGGCGGGCGGTAGTCCTTTCAGGATGTTTAATGCCGACAATGCAGCGATACCCTGCCCGTTCGGCGGGATTTCCCATACGTCATAGCCACGATAGCATACGGAAATAGGATCAACCCATTCAGGCTTATAGGCAGCTAAATCTTCGAGCTGCATGTATCCGTTGTGGGTATTGCTGAAGGCGGCAATCTTTTCTGCAATATCACCGTAATAAAAATCGCGGGCTTCGGTTTCGGCAATCTTTTTTAAGGTTGCACCATGGGCTGGTGATGCCCATAACTGCCCTTCTTTCGGTGCGCGACCGGTTGGGGCAAAGGTTTCAAACCAGGGAGTGAATAACGGATCATTTTTATAGGGATGGTAGCGTTCATATGCACGTTGCCAGGCTCGTGCGATAGTCGGTGTAACGATATAACCGTTATTAGCGTAATCGATAGCACTCTGTAGCACATTCTTGAATGGCAATCTACCGAACCGTTTGGAGAGTTCTGCCCAAGCAGCAGGTATTCCGGGAACATTTACCGATGTCCACCCCAGATGTGGCATCTCGGTATGACCTGAAGCTGTTACTTTTTCTAGACTAATCGACTTGGGAGACGGACCGCTTGAGTTCAGCCCGTATAGTTTGCCTCGTATCCATATCAAGGCAAATGCGTCACCGCCTAAACCGTTTGAAACTGGTTCGACTACGGCAAGTACTGCTGCGGTTGCAACAGCTGCGTCGACTGCGTTACCACCTTGCTGTAGTATTCGTAAGCCAGCTTGGGCTGCAAGATGCTGGCTGGTAGCGACCATCCCGTTCTTTGCATATACAGGAAGACGATGAAGACTATATGGATGAAGTGAAGTTTCAAACAACATGCAGGTACACTCCTTTGAATTGCTTTTCTTAGTGTAGATTCATGAAGTATACCTGTCAACCAAAGTCTAAAACATCTGCAGGGGAGTGTTTTTATTCATTTACCATAGAGTCAAGATAACCCAGACAACTATAAAGCATTCTTGGCAGATGAAAAAAGCCTTTCCATTTTCCACCTTTTAACGTCAGAGAGACTTCCCCTTGACGAGAAAGATAGCCGTACCATTCGCCATGAACAGAGTCTGGGAAATGAGACCACGTCCAATCGTCGATGGTAAGAAACCACTGTTTGTGGCGTTCACTTTTCGTTAGTTTCCAAGCCA
>JAAYDK010000348.1 GCA_012729295.1 Spirochaetales bacterium
GAAAACGAAGGGGGTATGTATAAAGATATTAAAATCCACAATGCGCCGTTACCATTTAAATCATGACGAAAGAAACTGCATCTTAAGCCGTTGCGCCACACCGTCTTCATCATAAGACAGGGTGTGGCAGCTTGCAGCTTGCCTGACCTCCTGAAATGCATTTGCCACGGCTATTCCCTGGTAATAGCCGAACACATCCCGATATCCATCGGATGACACCGATCTGACGCTTCTTTTCCTCATACACTATTGTTATATATACGTATAGATATAGTCGTGCGCATCCAGGTGTGATACCATCGCTGTTGGGGGGTGAATTATGAACATATTGATTCTTTATGATTCGGTATTCGGCAACACTGAACAAATTGCACTGGCGATGAAAGATTCGGTAGCTACACCACATACAGCGGTTGCTGTGAAACCCGATGCGTTTTCGCTAGAACTGCTCAAGGATCTCGACATCTTTATCGTCGGATCTCCGACTAGGGCATTTCGTCCGACTCCTGCAATTACCAATTTGCTGAAAAAACTCCCGTTGGATGCACTAGCCCAAGGTATTCATACTACAGCGTTCGATACGCGAGTTTCTTTAGAGGATGCAAACTCCAAATTCCTGAATTTTATGGTTTCTTTGTTCGGCTACGCAGCAAAACCGATGGATGCGCTTCTCGTAAGGCACGGAGGGACGCAACTTGCAGAACCTGCATGGTTTTTTGTCGAAGGCAAAGAAGGGCCTTTAAAAGCCAACGAGAAAGAACGTGCTACAATTTGGATAAACGAATTGATAGCTAAATTGAGCGTCTTGTAAAATAGTAAAAACTAGGTAATTTCTCGCATCTGAAGCATCCGCACATGCCTTCAGGAGCGTCTTAGAGCGCGAAACCTTAACCGATTGGATGAAATAGGCAGCGGTTCAAGATTCTGCAGTAGTGCATCCGGCCGGGCCTGCAGAAGACAGCGTAGTACTACACATACCGATGGTAATTTCACTTGTCATGGGACTGGTGTGTCTTCTCGTATTCGCTTAACGATGGGTTCGGCGTGTTTTTTCGTTTACAGTCATCGCAATAAACACCACCACGTATCGTTACGCGGATGCCGATTCACGATAACCGCTCATTTTTCAAAATGCTCAAATTAATAAAAACATGATGATTTGAATAAGGTGACTTAAGCTAAAAATTCCATATTATTTCAGAACCATAATATTTTCGATAGCTGAACATGCTCCAAAAGCCAATCAAAATTGGTAACTTAATCACATCCGTTTGCCTGTGGTAATAGTCATGATTATCTAATAAAAATCCTTTCTTTATATGTATATAGATATTGATGGCATGCGAATATGCTGTATTCATACGAAGGACCCGCGTCTTGTGTTCTCTTGACCTAGCAGCCCGTCTCTTCTATATATTCGACCTACACGGGAGAAGAACATGAAAGACCTTTTGATTATCGGCGGAGTTGCAGCCGGAGCAACTGCGGCAGCAAGAGCCAGACGGCTTGACAACGATGTTACGATTACGCTCTTGGAAGCGGGTGCCGACGTTTCTTTCGCAAACTGCGGCCTGCCGTATTACCTTGGTGGCGATATCGAATTCCGGTCTTCATTGATCTTAGCCAGCCCCGAGACTTTTCACGATCAGTATCGTGTTAAAGTCCATACCCATACCGAAGCTGTGCAAATTGACCGGGTACATAAAAAAGTAACAGCCCGTAATAATAAAACAGGCGAAGAACGACTATTCTCCTATGATGCGCTCATTCTTGCCCAGGGTGGAAAACCAATTGTTCCTCCGCTTCCGGGAGTCGATAAAGCCCATGTGTTTCAACTATGGACACTCGAAGATATGGACCGAATCGATCTCTTTATCAAAGAACGCAGTCCGAAGAATGCCGTAGTCGTCGGAGGCGGATTCATCGGACTCGAGATGGTCGAGGCTCTTGTAAAGCGGGGTATGAACGTCACGCTCGTAGAAATGGCAAAACAGGTGATGCCCAATCTTGAAGGCGAATTTGCAGGATTCTTAACAAAAGAACTGCTTGATTATTCGGTAGACCTTAAACTTGGAAAGTCCCTGCAGGCTGTTGAAGATACCCGGGTTGTCTTAAACGATGGATCGACGGTAGATGCCGATTTTGTGCTCCTCTCGGTTGGAGTGCGTCCTACGTTGCAGCTTGCAAAGACTTCGGGATTAGCAATCGGTTCCTCGGGCGGATTGCAAGTTGATGACATGCTGCGTACGAGTGATCCTGCAATATTTGCTGCAGGAGACATGATTGAAATACGGCACAATGTCTATGGACGGCAGGTGAGAATGCCGCTGGCAGGACCCGCTAACAGGCAAGGCCGAATTGTGGGAGAAAATGCCCTAGGCGGTACAGTCACGTATAAGGGGGTTTCCGGTACTTCGATTGTAAAAATCTTTGGTGCAGCTGCAGGGTCTACAGGGATGAGCCTAAAGTCGGCAAAGGAAGCCGGTTTTAACGCCGAAGCAGTGGTAATCCATAAAAGCAGCCATACCGCTTATTACAAAGGATCGGAAAAAGTCAGCCTGATGCTGATCTGGGATCGAACGAGCAAAAAAGTGCTTGGAGCTCAGGTTGCAGGACGCGTAGGAGTCGATAAGCGTATCGACGTATTGGCAACCGCAATCGCTGGAGGCCTTACCATCGACGATTTGGCAGAACTCGATCTTGCCTATGCTCCGCCGTTCAACTCTCCGAACGGGCCGGTGAATATGGCTGCCTTTACGGCAATCAATCATGACAGCGCTTTCAGTCCGTCAGTCCTCGCCCAGGATTTCGAACAGTTTATTATCGAACAGAAGCCGATTGTCATCGATGTGCGCGATCCGATTACGTTTGCAAAAGCCAATCTGTACGGTACCAATAACCTGAGTCAGAATGCGCTCAGAGAACATTTGCATCGAATTCCTAAAGGTCATCCGATTCTTGTAGTCAGTGATGACGGCCAGAAAGGGCATGTAGTACTCAGAATGCTCAAGGGTTCCGGATTCGACGAAGTTTACAACCTAAGCGGTGGATATATCAGCCTTGAGCGCTATGCTCGTGCAATCGGATACCAGCATCTTAATGTAGGATTATTCCCGATTGAACGAAAATCCGTCAAAGATCTTGAAGAGTCACACACCTCTTTGGAGACGAAGGAAGCTTCGTGCAGTTTCGATACTGACGGACCGATTATTCTAGACGTACGAACACCGATGGAATTTGCCATGGGAGCCTGCCCGGGAGCTGTCAACGTCGGTTTGGACGGTCTTGAAGCATGGGCTCGGAAAATTGAGGATAAAAACCATAAAATCATCTTGTATTGCGCATCGGGCGCACGGTCAAGCTATGGAGTACGCATGCTTCGGCAGATGGGATTTACCGATGTTGAAAACGGAGGCGGCCTGCACGATATGATGTCCAGATAATCTCTTTGTCATATTGGTTTCTCCAGGAGTACATAGTATTTTAAACAGAATAGTTGTGTAAAATCATTGAAGTGCCTCTACGAGTGTTCGATGATCGTCGCACTTACCGGATTCTTTCACAAACATCTCAAGAGGGAATCGAAGACAATCAGATACCTAAACAAAGCCTCTTTTTTTTATTACATCTGGCATTTTCTACCAGTGACAATCATGAGTTGGCTTGTTTTAAAGACAAACTGGCATCCGTACTTGCAATTCCTGATGATTGTCGTTCCATCGTATGTATGTATCTTCTTATTCCATGAACTAATTGAGAGAAGATTGTGGAAGATGATAAAAAACATGATTCGTCGTTAGTTCGACACAAGTCGATAATGGCAATCGGAGACGATAGCTCCTCTTTACTTGCGAATTCAATCGCATGAATAAGTCTTCTTTATTGAAATTTAGAACTTTCTTGCTGCGCGTACATAGAATGAGCGAGTTTTGGATTGGGGATTTACCATCAAAAGTGGATTATACAAATCCAAGTCGAAAATAATTACATATGCGTATTCTTGGGTGTCCTGGGTCTTCTCAGATGAACTCCAGTATACTCCCTGACTTTCGAAATTCCCCCAACCGTTTCGGTAAAGTCTGTCGCAAATATAGGCAAGTTCGGGACGACTTGGCAGGTACCAGTCATCGTATCCGC
>JAAYDK010000349.1 GCA_012729295.1 Spirochaetales bacterium
CTTCGATTCCACGTAATATCGGCATGTGCTTGCGCACCCATTCGATATTGCGTTTACCAATCGGAGCTAGAGATATGTCTTTTACATCATAATCCATCTTTATTTCCTGCCTTTACCTAGCGCTGGTTATATCGGCCAGTGCTTAACAATATCCTTAACCAATGCTCCGAACGTATGTTTTACCCGTTCGCCGGTTTCAAGTACTTCCAGATGGTCCAGCGGCTGGTCCAGAATCCCTGCTGCCATATTCGTCATACAGCTGATTCCCAATACCCGCATTCCTGCATGTCTGGCGGCTATCGCTTCCGGGACGGTCGACATACCCACCGCATCGGCACCGCACATGCGTGCAAAACGAACCTCTGCCGGCGTTTCGAACGAAGGTCCGGTAAACAATTGATAGATTCCCTCGCGAAGCGGAATACCGAGTCTTTCCCCCGACGCATGGGCTACTGCGCGTAATTCTGCCGGATACGCGCTCCCCATATCGAAAAACCGTTCGCCAAGCTCGTCCGGATTCGGACCTCTTAGCGGATTATCCGCAACCAGTTTGATATGATCGCTGATAATCATCAAATCCCCCGGTACCCAAGCAGTATTCACACATCCTGCCGCGTTTGTGAGCAAAAGCTCTTTGATTCCCAAAACACGCATCATTTGTATGGGGAATACGACCGTGTCCATCGAATACCCTTCATAGAAATGGAGTCTACCCTGCATGACCAATACGCGTTTGCCTGATAGCATTCCGATTACTAGTCGACCTGCGTGTCCTTGCACGGTACTGACCGGGAAATGGGGAATTTCACTGTAGGGAATGATTGTCTTCTGCTGGACCTCGTTCGCTAAATCTCCCAAGCCAGAACCTAACACCATTGCGATCGCAACCGGTTCATGATTAATCTTCGCATCGACGTATGCCGAAGCCTCTTTTAGTTTTTCCATCAATCGTTCCATACATCCTCCATCCATTAGAACGGTTCTCCCGAAGCTTTCGGAGCAGCCGAATTCTTCGAGAATGCCACGAGTGCAAGCAATGTTACTACGTACGGGAATACTTTAAAGATAACGGGAGGAATTACTCCAAATTCAGGAATGACCATAGATACGTTTGCAATAGTGGTTGCAATTCCGAAAAAGAATGTTGCTCCCAAGATCCCTAGTGGTTTCCATTGTCCGAATATCAAGGCGGCAATCGACAAGAATCCTAATCCGGCAACAGTACCGTTAAACTCACCCGAATAAGTAACCAAAATGATACCGCCGCCTAGTCCTGCCAATGCCCCACTCATTAATACACCGAAATAGCGCATGCCGTAGACATTGATACCGGCAGAAGCAACCGCCGAAGGGTGTTCGCCGCATGCACGCAAACGTAATCCGAATGATGTCTTATACAGCAACACCCAGGATAATGCCCATATTCCCAATGCAACCCATGTGCTCCAGTAGCTTTGTGTAAAAAAGAGCGGACCAAGAATAGGAATGTTGACAAGACCTGGAATGTCATTTCTATTGATTACCATCATAACCCGGACATTTCCGCTTCCGGCGATGATACGGGCAAGATATACGGTCAAGGCACTGGCTAGCATATTGATAGCCGTTCCGCTGATGACTTGATCGGCTTTTAAATTGATCGAGGCGAATGCGTGAAGCAACGAAAACATGGCTCCTGCTAAAAATCCGATAAACAATCCCAAGGGAACCACCCATAGTGCACCTGTTGATTCTGTGAGTTTGATGGTCACTGCCGTAGCAAAGTAACCAACCAGCATCAAGCCTTCAAGTCCAAGGTTCGTAACTCCGCTACGCTCGCTGTATAGGCCTCCCAGCGAGGCCATCAGCATCGGAATTGTGAAGGCAATCGCATATGGGGCAATTCTACGGACCAAGGTATTAGCCGAACCGATGATAACCAAAACCAGCAGGGCTATGATAAGAATCGGGAAAATCCAACCTCGAAGGCTACGTTTGAGCAGCTTATCTTTCCAGGATTTTAGCAGCTGCGTGACACGAATCCAGATTCTGGGAGTGTTGTTATTGTTACTCATCTCAATTACCTCCCTTCTTGTCAAATTTAACGCTTAACAATCGCGCCACCCAATCCCAAAAACGCTTGAACAGCACGCTGGTAGCGGTAAAGTAGATGATGGTGGCGATGATGGTATCGGCAATCTCGGGAGGAACGTCAGTCATGGCATTCATAAAGCCCTTACCCGATTGCAACAGACCAAAAAAGAATCCTGAAAAAAATACTCCGATGGGATTGCTCGCACCTAATAATGCGACGGCAATACCATCAAATCCCATACTAGGCATCACTCCGATCTGCATATTGCTCGCATACCCGGTATAGAATACCATTCCCGCCAATCCTGCGAGACCTCCTGCTATCATCATGGAGATAATGACATTTCGATTTACCCTGATTCCGGCATATTCGGCACAATAGCGATTGGAACCGACTGCCTTTAGTTCAAATCCAAGCGTGGTTTTGTCAAGAATAAATTTAATCAGAATGATGGCGACAATAGCGACGAAAATCCCCAAATTAATATATTGGCTTCCGCCAAAGAGCTTGTTCAACCATGCGGCACGCAACGATTTTTCCAATAGAATCGATTTTGATTCTGTCTCAAGAAACGGGCCCTTGAGAAAGGCAGGTACGAAATAAAAGATCGACCAATAAGCAATCCAGTTCATCATGATGGTGGCGACAACTTCGTGCACGTTGAACTTGGCCTTTAGCAATCCGGGTATGATTCCCCAGATTGCACCGCCGACCAAAGCGGCGGCGATGAGCACAACAAGATACAACGGTCGGGGAATGTTCACAAAGTGTGCAACCAATGTCGCACAGAGTCCGCCGATTAGCATCTGACCTGAAGCTCCGATGTTGAACAAGCCGGTCTTGAACGCGAACGAAACGGACAATCCTACGAGTATGAGCGTGGTGGCGGTAGCAATCGTATTACCTATCCGTTCGATATTCATCAACCCGCCCTTGAACAGATAGAGAAAACCTTCGAACGGATCGCTTCCGATCATTGCCATGAATATACCGCCGGCAATCAATCCGAGGACTACCGCTGAAAGAGCGATGACGAAGGAGTTGCTTTTAAATCGTACTTTCATGGTCTGCCCCCCTGACTTTCACACCGGTCATCATGAGTCCGACATCCTGCTCGTTTGTCTCGTTAGTGAATACCGTATCGATCAACCGTCCGCTGTTCATGACTGCGATTCGATCCGACAGGTTAAAGATTTCATCCAGTTCGAACGAGACCAGCAACACCGCATGTCCTTTGTCCCGATGTTCAACCAATCGTTTGTGGATGTATTCTATAGCCCCTACGTCAAGGCCTCTAGTAGGCTGTACGGCAATCAACAAGTTTGGCTCCAGCATCATCTCGCGTCCAACAATTGCTTTTTGCTGATTTCCACCAGATAACTTACCTGCAGCAGATTCTATTCCTTCACCCGATCTCACGTCGAATGCATCGCAGATATCCTGAGCATGTTTACGAATGACTTCTTCTTTTAATAGACCATTCTTTGAAAAAGGCTTGCGGTAATATTCTTTAATCACCATATTGTCTCTGATTGGAAACTGCATCACAAGACCACGTTTTTGGCGATCTTCGGGAATATGTCCGAGTCCTATCTCATTTCGTTCCTTGATGTCTTTTTCAGTGATATCCGTTCCGTTAATCTGCACGCTTCCCGATGCAATACTCCGAAGGCCCGTGATGGCCTCGACTAATTCCGTCTGACCGTTACCATCCACACCTGCGATACCGACAATCTCTCCAGAGCGCACTTCAAGAGAAAAATCTTTAACCCCTAATACCTTTTTATTGTTGAGTACGTTCAGATCCTTGATAAACAGTACCGGTTCTTTTGGTTCTGCGGGCTTTTTCTTTACTTTAAAATTTACCTGTCGTCCGACCATCATCGCAGCCATCTTTGCCTGGCTCGTCGTGGCGACATCGACCAAGTCAACAAATTTTCCGCGCCTGATAATTGTACAACGATCTGCAACCGCTTTTATCTCGTCAAGCTTGTGGGTAATCAGAATGATGGACTTCCCTTCTTTCACTAAATTTCGCATAATCTGCATCAATTCATCGATTTCTTGAGGAGTCAGTACCGCTGTAGGTTCGTCGAATATGAGTATTTCCGCATCTCGATAGAGCATTTTCAATATTTCGACCCGTTGCTGCATCCCGACGGTTATGTCGGATATGATTGAATACGGATCGATGCTCAAACCATACTGTTCCGACAAAGCCTTAATCCGTTTTGCCGCCGTACGGCGATCCAGAATAAAACCGCCTTCTCGGCCCAATATGATATTTTCCGTAACCGTAAAATTCTGTACTAGCTGAAAGTGCTGGTGTACCATACCGATTCCCAACGCACTGGCGTTGTTGGGATTGGCAATATGTACTTCCTTCCCCCGTACTTTGATAGTTCCCCTGTCGGCCCTGTATAACCCGAACAAAATACTCATCAGTGTCGATTTACCGGCACCGTTCTCTCCTAGTATCGCATGGATTTCCCCTTGTTCTACCTGCAGTGTGATATCGTCGTTTGCGACGATACCGGGAAATTCCTTGCGAATGTTCAGCATCTCTATCACATGACTCATTGGCGGAAATCCTCCTTGAGGACGCACCGAAGTACGCATGATTAAACCCTTACATCACAAAGAGCCGCCCGAGGGCGGCTCTTTATCATAATACAATGCGATGAGAAATCCAATCAATTACTTAAAGAAACCGGGTAACAACTCTCCGGCAACCTTTATTTCACCCTTCAGCATGAGTTGAGAAACTTCGCTAACCTTTGCCTGGACTTCGGCAGAGAGGTTCGGGTTTACGGGAGGAATTCCCAATCCATTATTAGCAGCCGAGAAGTGTAATGTCTGTCCTCCTGGGAATGTTCCTGCCAATTCTGCTTTGATCATGTCGTACGAAGCACGGTCGAGGTACTTCATCGCACTGGTCAGCATAACGGATTTTCCGTTCGGAAGCAGACCTTCGGGATATTGGTCAACGTCGACACCGACCATCCAGACCTCTTTTCCAGCGGTAACACGGGATTTGGTTTCGTTGATTGCTCCGACACCGACGCCACCGGCTGCGGCGAAGATAACCTTGACACCCTTGTCATACATCGATGCTGCAATCTGCTGACCTGCAGCTACATTGTCGAACGAGCCCTGATAGAGGTTGTTCTCTTGTTTCTGAACGATTTTGGTTCCCAAATTCTCGTTTGCATACTTGATTCCCTGCTGCCATCCCCAATTGAACTTCTGAACTGCAGGAACTTCCATTCCACCGATAAATCCGACTTCGCCCTCTTTGATATGCAACGCAGCAGCAACGCCGGCCAGGAAGCCGGATTCGTGCTCGTTCCAAATAACGCAGACGACGTTCGGTTCAGTTCTGTAGGTCACATAGTCGGCAGTGTGCGGCTCTCCATCGAGAATAACGAACTTGGCATCTTTGTATTTGTCCTGAGCGATATACAAAGCAGTCTCAAACTTATAACCGGGAAGAATAATAAATTTGTAACCGGCATCGTATAAGTTGCCAATCTCTTTCAAATAATCGGCCTCTGTTGTCCCAGAAGGTTTCAGGTATTTGGCCTCTACCAACCCTTCGTTCTGAGCTTTTAGAATGCCTTCCCAAGTGCCTTGATTAAACGACTTGTCGTCGATTGTTCCGGCATCGGTAACCATACCGACTTTCAGCTTTGCAGCCGGTTTTGCGGCAGGTGCAGCTGCGGGGGCTGCCTGTGTTGTCGTTGCAGCGGGAGCTGCAGTTTGAGCTGCTTCCTTCTTTCCTCCACAGGAAACGAAGAGCGCGCCGATGAGGAAAACCATCATCGTAAGTAAGAGCAGTTTCTTCATACATATATCTCCTTGTAAATGCGAATACTCTTTGTTTTAGATTACATGATATTATTCCAATTTTCAAGGAGAATAAGCGCAGTCTGACTGAAAAAGGCCTATAAAATCTTCACTTGAACATTTGTTCAGAAAAATAATGAAATATTTTACTTATATAGACTTATCAATAATACATAAAGCTGAAAAAATTAGAATTTCAAAGGCTTTTTTATTGCGGTTACCGACTGCTGCGAAACCCTCTTTAGCTGGTACTCATACTTTATTTTTCGATTGTTCAACCCAGTAATTATATGCTATCGAAGCTAATATAAACGGACCAATTCCTTTAAAATCATCGGACACTACCGGTTCTTTTACATAATAGGCATACGAACCGTTACGGTACGGTTTTC